>NZ_JBPYDC010000009.1:0-108179 GCF_051847575.1 Psychrobacter sp. 1U2 | reverse complement strand
ACGGATGAGTCGTTTGCTGCTAATATCTATTTAGCAGCGACGATTATCCATTTACGGTAATTGTCAACACACCCTAGCTAGACTCGAATAATTAAGCTCCTGTTCTTATTTCATAATGATAGCAGAGTCGTTATAGTTATTAGGCTTCTTATTCAACACAAATACTAATACTGCGCCCAAAATAACGATACTAGCGATAATAAAGCGTAAGCTCAGAGTTTCTGACAAAAACAAAACGCCTGCAAACGCTGCGATTATCGGTACACAAAGCTGCACCACCGCAGCTTGAGTGTTTTTTAATAATGGCATAGCCACGTACCATATGCAGTAACCAAGGCCAGAAGTAATCGCGCCTGATATGACTGCTAGCACCACGCCTTGCATGCTTATCTCTACCCAATAGCTGATAGCGACTATCAATAAAAAAGGCATAGCGACTAAGCTTCTAATAAAGTTAAACCCTGTGGCCCGCAGCGGTGAGAGACAAGCTTTGCCGCGTATGCTATAGATACCCCAGGCTATACCGCTAAGCGCCATAGTCAGAGCGCCTCTAAAGGAGGGTATGGCTGATGAAGGGAGCATCAAATATATAAAGCCAATAAGCGCGCAAGCTAGCGCTAGCCACTGCAGTACAGTCAATTGCTCTTTTTGGTAGATACCCCAACCTATCATTGTGAGCTGTACTGCGGCGAATAATATGAGCGCCCCAGTGCCTGTATCTAGATCGACATAAGCTAAGGAAAAGCAAAGCGCATACACCACTAAGCTGATACTACTAAGCCAGCTGCCTCTATCAGCTAAAATAGCAGCAGTAGAGGCGTTGTTATTACTGTCAGTGCTAGAGGCGCTGCTAAAAGAAGTAGCGGTTTGTACTTGATATTTTAGGTGATGTCCATGAAGGATAATGATAAAGCCTAGACAAATAGCGCCACTCAGCAGCCGAAAAATCGTAAAATTCCATGGATCGATAGCATCTTCAATCAAGGCCATTCGGCATAGCAAAGAATTAGCAGCGAAAGCTACAAGGGCAATAATAGTATAGAAAGTAGCTGTCAAGAGAACCCTTTAGAATTAGAGTATTATAAGTAATAACATTTATTAATGCTTTTTGGTGTCGCCTACGATTTTATCCATGAATGCAAACAATAAACCTGAGAGTACAAAAGCCATGTGAATAATCACTTTCCACATGAGCTTATCAGCATCGAGCTCACTCATCTTGCTAGATATATCCATAAACGACTTGAGAAGATCAATGGCTGAGATAGCAACTATCGCGCCTATTACTTTTAGCTTTAGGCCTGAAAAGTCCACTTTTCCCATCCAGCTTGGACGATCGTCGCTTGTGCCCGTATCGATTTTGGAGACAAAAATCTCATAACCGCTAAAGATAATAATGAGCAATAAACTAGCTACCAAAGAGATATCAACTAGTACCAAGATATCTACAATAACATCAGATACTGGGGCGTCTAGTACATAAGTCATCATTCCTGCTAGCTTCTGTACGAACTTAATAAATAGCAAAAAGATACCTATTACTAAGCCTAAATAAAACGGTGTCAATATCCAACGACTATTGAAGATGGTCTTTTCTAAATAAAATTCAATTTTTTTTATCATCGAGGTCTCTTTAGTGTTGAGTCAAGCGATCTTATACCAGTCAATTTTACGGGTCATTACCATCACGCAGGCAAGTAGTATAAAGCAGAATACCGCACCTAAAAGTAAATTTAGATCCTCAACAGTCAAAATGCCATAAAAGGCGGCGTAGAGTCCCGCTAAAATAGCTGTAAAGATAACCGCTCGCTTGACGCTGCCTAACACATAATAGGTGTACCAACCGATCAGCCCAACGCACGCACTGCCAGCGATAGCATAAGCTTGCCAAAAAGCGATTTGCTCAGCTAATGGTAATAATAAAACGTAAAAGGTCAATAGCGCGCAGCCTACTAACAAATACTGAATCGGATGGATACGACTCGATTTAATCACTTCGAATAAAAAGAAAGTCCCAAATGAGATCAAAATTAATAGTAGAGCGTATTTCATGGTACGTTCTGTTTGCAAATAAACATCGTTAGGTTCTGCGAAACTGACACCAAAGCTATTAAGACGCACGCTATTTAGGTTGCCGTGATTGGTGCTACCGATGCTACCGGCAGCTTCTTGTACGACCACTGCCGCCGCCTCATAATCAGCATGATTGCCACTGTCTAAGCGCGCTCTGCTATCAACGGTGCAGCTATTGTTTGCCGTGCTCAAGCACTGCGATAAATATTGATTATTAGCCACAGTTAAATACTGGTTTTGCCAAAGAGCTGTGAAACCCTCAGCGCTAAAGTCTTTAGTGTTCGGTAAGGCTTTGCCTATAAAGTTGGGCGCATGCCAGTTGCTTTGCATGCTCAAATCAAAGTTTGAGCCGGTAGGCGCAGTACTTAAATTACTAATACCGGATAAGGGTAAATCAATATTGATCTTGATATTTTTGTCAGCGTTGAGTCTATTATCTGCTGTGATAGACGCAGTCGTAGCATTGGCTTTTAATTGAGCTATAACATTTTGTGGTAAGGCGACTTCCACATAGCTCAAACCGTTAAGCATAGATATGTTTGGATAAGTGGCTTTGAGAGTTTGCTTGTCGACAGTGACGGTAGGTAGGGCGGGCACACCGCGCAAGTCTGACACTGGAATGATGAGCTTCGCTTGATCCCAATGGGTGATCGTCTTTTTGGTAGATGATAAGGTGTTATCCGCTACAGTTAACGTATTTTCTAACTCAGCTGCATCATTTGTCTTTAATGATGTAGCGCCTGTCCGTAATTTATAGTCTTGCTCAAAGCTGATATCGCCACTATAGCTAGTGGCATGATAGATACCGCGCTGATAAGTGTCGGTAGTGACAGCAAGGTCTTGCGCGGCTGAAGTTTGCGCTGCGAACACTGTTTTCATAGTTGTGAAAGCCGCGGCGCATTTATTCGCTTTATCAGCGGTGCTTGTACATTTTGGTGTCGTTGTGACAGGAATGATAATGAATGGAGTGATAATCTCTTGTGGATTGACATGCTGATCGGCTATTTCGCGAACCACAGAGTTGGCATAGTACTGTCTTTCAGTAATGACAGCACTAAACATCGTCAGACCTATAGCGAAGATCACACAGAGGCTGACGATGATAGAGAGTTTTATAAATAAGGTTTTTTGCATGTAGATTATCCTCAAGCTGATGATTTAATTATCGACTGAGCTAACAAGTCATAAGATTAAATAACAGCGTAGAGGAGTAATACTGAAAAGCCGTGCAAGAAAGATGGAGAATCTATGGAAATGAATTGACTAACTGATATCGGAAGGTTTTGAATTTATTTTAATAACTTATCTTTTACAAACAGTCTCTATGAATAGCCTAAGCAAAATCAAGTCAAATTTCCTAACCACTTAACGACTTGCTGCACACGCGACTCACGACTACCACCAATACGTCGAAACGCTTTATGATGATTATTGAGCTCTTTCTCAAAACGCCTACTAATAGCTTCACGCTCATGAGGACTATCACGTAGATCATCAGCAACCCAGGGCGTGTCTACTTCTGTTAATAATATTAAATCATAGTGATGGACTAGGGCGGCTTGCGCCAGCTTGCTTGGGCAGTCGCCATAATACCAATTGGCATAAACCATCAGCTCAAAAAGGCTAGTATCACAGAATAAATAACTGTTAGCGGCGTTATTTATTTGCGCCGTTTGCGCGACTTGTTGAGCGAGCTTGTTTTCAAGTTCGATTTGGCCTTGGGCTATAGGAAGTAAATCCTCCCAAGTGCAAGTAACTTGCTCGTTATTCCATTTATCTTGCAGGTAGGCGCGCATATATTCAGGCACCCACGCACTAGTCCATTTATGACTAAAATGCTCAGCTAAATCCTGACACAAGGTGGTCTTACCTGTACTCTCTGCGCCTAATACCGCTACGGTAATGACAGTGCTAGGCGTATGCTGTTCCAAGTGCGGATTGACTGCGATAGCGTTGTTGCCATTCATAATAAGCCCAAATTGCGATCAAGGTAAAAATCACGTATTGAAATGCGGTGAAGGTAAAGCCTTTATAAAAGTACAAAGGCACAGAAATAGCGTCAGCGACTATCCATAAGAGCCAGTGCTCGATTTTTCGCCGAGCCATCAGCCACATCGCCATCAAAAATAGTGCTGTAGTGAACATATCGGTATAATCTACCCAAGTAAACAACGCTAAACCCAATACGGCGCCATCGAAGCTAAAGTTATTATTAATAACGGGCCTAAAATAATATACTAGCGCGACAAAGGCTATAGTCGCTACTGCTAGTAATGCTAGTATCGGTAGATCCTGTTTATTAATATGCTCAACTTGTACCTCATACTCATACTCAGAGTTGGACTGAGTATTGTTTTCAGTACTATTCTGAAGAGCGGCTTTATTCTTAGTCCAATTAAACCAGCCGTACAAGCTCATAACGGTATAATAGGCATTGATAAACATATCGCCAAACAACTGCCACTGCCACAGCAAATAGACAAAAATCGCCGTACTGATTAGACCAATGGGGAACACTAATACGTTGAGCCGACTAGCCAGCAATACGCTTGCAACGCCGCAGCTGACAGCGACTAATTCTAAGCTGATAAATAGGGTGGAGTAGTCCGCATATTGACCAAATAGCCAATTAAAAAGTTCTACCATGATAATTTCCAGGGGTCTAGTCGCATTAGTCAGTCATAAATAATATTCTGATGGTCTTATTATAGCTTAGCTGGGTATCAGTACGGTAATAGCTCATACGAAATAGCAGTTGATAGTTATTTGTAACAAACTATTAGCAAAATTCTAATAATCAGGCATAATAACAACAACCGTTTAAGTTTACAGTTATTCACTGAAATAAGAGTATCGCAACAGCTGATTCTTATTTTTACAAATTTTATGCTTATTAAAGACAACATAGTAGTAGACAAGGAAGCTTATCATGACGACTTGTATCACCGGCACTGGCCTGTATATCCCTCCCTATAGCATCAGTAATGAAGAGCTCGTTGAGTCCTTTAATCAGTATGTAGAGAACTATAACGAACAACATGCTGACGATATAGCTAATGACACTATAACTGCTCTTGAGCCTTCATCGGCTGCATTTATCGAAAAGGTCTCAGGGATTAAATCACGTTATGTAATGGAAAAAGACGGCATTCTTGACCCTGAAATCATGGCGCCTGTTATCGCTTATCGTAATCTTGGCGAAGAGCTATCGGTTATGGCAGAGATGGGCGTTGCGGCATTGAACGACGCTCTGGCAGATGCGGGGCTCGAAGCGAACGATCTAGATGGTATTATTCTAGCCTGTTCTAACTTTCAGCGTACTTACCCTGCGGTCTCTATCGAGATTCAAGACGCTATCGGCATGGTAGGCGGCTTCGCTTATGACATGAACGTCGCTTGTAGCGCCGCTACTTTCGGCTTATCGCAAGCGCATGGTTCTATCATTTCAGGACTTGCCAAACGCGTCGCCGTCGTCAACGTCGAGATTACCTCAGCGCATCTGAACTGGCGTAACCGTGACAGCCATTTCATCTTTGGCGATGTGGCAACCGCGAGTATCGTTGAGGAGCTTGATACGCCAAAAGGCTACGAGATTTTAAACTCTAAGCTATTTACCCAGTTCTCAACCAACATTAAGAACGAATACGGCTTTATGGATCGCTCTGAGTTTTTGGCGGCTCAGACTCAGATGTATCCAGATATCAAAGATCCAGTCACGGACAAACTGTTTTTACAAAATGGCCGTAAAGTCTTCCGGGAAGTCTGTCCAAAGGTTTCAGAGATCATCACGGAGCATTTAACCGAAAACGACTTAGCAGCTGATGATGTGAAGATGATGTGGCTACATCAAGCCAATGCCAATATGCTTGATTTAATATTACGCACAGTAGTGGGTAAAGAAGCAGATAAAGCTATCGTACCAAGTGTTATCGATGAATTTGCTAATACCAGCTCGGCAAGTCCGATGATTGTTTTCCACCGCTATAAAGATCAGCTACAATCAGGCGACTTGGGTGTGATTTGCTCATTTGGCGCGGGTTATTCGATCGGTTCGGTGCTCGTGCGCAAGGTGTAAGGTATAAAGCAGTTTTCAATTAACTATTTGGTTTATCTAAAAAATAGCTAAGAGCTCTCTTGGCTATTTTTTTTGGTTGTGAATAAGGCGTTATCTTTAATGATGAAGGCTTTTAGGCTTAAACAAGAAGATTACTCAGTGTTTTTAATATAAGGGCAAAAATTTGCTATAATTGCTCTCTTATTTTACTTAGCTAATAAAAAGATTTTTTATGAAAGAATCCTTACGCCTGCGCTTAGACCAAATGGTAGACCGTTATGAAGAGGTCACCGCCTTATTATCCGACCCTGGTGTCATCAGCGATAACAATAAATTCCGTGAGCTGTCCGTTGAGCACAGCGACTTGATGGATATTACTACTTTATGGCTCAATTATGGCCGTGCAGAGTCCGATCAAGCTGACGCCGAAGCTATGCTTGAGGACGCGTCAGACCCTGAAATGAAAGAGATGATGCAAGATGAGATTGATAGCGCTCGTGATGCTATTATAAAGATGGAAGAAGATCTCAACGTCATGATGCTACCAAAAGACCCTAATGATAAGGTGCCTGCATTTCTTGAGATTCGCGCGGGTACTGGCGGTGATGAAGCCGCTATCTTTTCAGGTGATCTGTTTCGCATGTATCAAAAGTACGCGCAAAATCAAGGCTGGACGCTCGAAGTGCTGTCTGCTAATGAAGGAGAGCATGGCGGCTATAAAGAAATCATCAGCCGCATCTCGGGCAACAGTGTCTATGGTCGTCTAAAGTTTGAGTCAGGTGCGCACCGTGTACAGCGAGTGCCTGAGACCGAAAGTCAGGGCCGGGTACATACCTCGGCGTGTACGGTGGCGGTCATGCCAGAGGTTGAGATTGATGACAGTGTTGATCTTAACCCTGCTGACATCAAGATGGATACCTACCGCTCAAGTGGCGCTGGTGGTCAGCACGTTAATACTACAGACTCAGCGGTACGCTTAACGCATATTCCTACTGGAGTAGTAGCAGAGTGTCAGCAAGAGCGTAGCCAACATAAAAACCGCGCCAAAGCGATGCAAATGCTCATCTCACGTATCCAGCAAGCCAAAGTACAAGCGCAGGTTGATACGGCAGATGAGATGCGCCGTGACCTTGTGGGTAGCGGCGATCGTAGCGAGCGCATCCGTACTTATAATTTTCCGCAAGGGCGCATGACCGATCACCGCATTAACTTGACCCTTTATAAGCTAGATTCCATTATGGAGGGCGATTTAGACGAGCTTCTAGATGCGCTATTACGTGAGCACCAGGCCGATCTGATGGCGAGTATCGGTGGTGAGTAGTCTGCATCCCGCCTCGTAAGCTTAGCGTTTGGCGTAGGCTAGGTTTTTAACCTAGTATTTTTAATCTAGTATCATAGTTTTATCAGTTTCCAACAAGAACAAAACCCATCAAATTTGAGAATGTTATGTCAAAGCCCAACAATCAAAACAACCAAGCACAACAAGAACAAGCGCCTACTGTAGAGGAAGCTAATGAGCTCATCGCGCAATTGCAAGCTAAGCTTGATGATATTAGCGCTTCTGGCAAAACCCCTTATCCTAATCAGTTTAAACGTACTGACTATGCCAAAGATTTGCAAACGGCCTTTGACGGTATAGACAAGCAAGAGATCGAAGAAAAAGCGGCGAATGGCGAGAAGACGCAAGTTAATGTTGCAGGACGCGTCATGCTCAACCGTGGCTCGTTTATTGTTATTCAAGATATGACGGGACGCATTCAGCTCTACGTCGCTCGTAAAGAGCTAGATGAAGAGACGCGCGCCAGCATCAAGTCACTGGATCTAGGTGATATCGTTGGGGTGTCAGGCTATATCGGCCGATCGGGTAAAGGCGATCTTTATGTACATATCGAAGAGTTTACCTTGCTCACCAAAGCGCTACGTCCAATGCCTAATAAATTCCATGGCTTAGCTGATATCGAAGCACGTTATCGTAATCGTCATTTAGACTTGATGACCAATGAGTCGACGCGCGATACTTTTATGATTCGCAGCCAAGTGATTAGCGGTATCCGCCAGTTTATGCTGAATGAGCGTTTTATGGAAGTAGAAACGCCAATGATGCATCCGATACCAGGCGGCGCCGTAGCTCGTCCGTTCGAGACTCATCACAACGCCTTGGATATGCCGTTATATCTGCGTATCGCTCCAGAGTTATATCTCAAGCGCCTAGTGGTTGGCGGCTTTGAAAAAGTCTTTGAGATTAACCGCAGCTTCCGTAATGAGGGCGTATCAACTCGCCATAATCCTGAATTCACTATGATTGAATTTTATCAAGCTTATGCTGATTATCATGACTTGATGGATTTGACCGAGCGTTTATTTAATCAGTTAGCGATTGATATTTTAGGCACTACTGAGCTGACTTATCAAGATGAAGCTATTAGTCTAAAAGCGCCGTTCGCGCGCTTATCGATGTCTGATGCGATCGCCCAGTACGCCGAAGATTTTGATATGACGCGTATCGATGATCGAGAATATTTAGCAGACTACGTTAGCAATACTCTTAAACAACCGGTAAATGACGTCTTTGGCGTCGGTAAGCTCAAAACTATTGTCTTTGAAGAGACCGCTGAGCATCAATTACGTCAGCCGACCTTTATCACCGAATATCCAGCAGAGACCTCACCGCTGGCGCGCCGTAATGATGATAATCCTGAGATCACCGATCGTTTTGAGCTGTTTATCGGTGGCCGAGAATTGGCAAACGGTTTTAGCGAGTTAAATGATCCTGCCGATCAAGCAGAGCGTTTTCGCGGGCAAGTTGCTGAAAAAGATGCAGGCGACGACGAGGCAATGCATTTCGATGAGGATTATATCGAAGCTTTGTCTTACGGTTTACCGCCAACGGCAGGCGAAGGTATCGGTATCGATCGACTAGTGATGCTATTCACCGACTCAGCTAGTATTCGTGACGTGATATTGTTCCCGCACATGCGCCGCAAAATCGAAGACTAGCCTGAGAGGCTAATGCGGCGAATAGTTGCTTATTAGACATAAATCCACTATAACGTTTAATTGACGATATAATAATCGTAATTTTTTAAAAAAGTGCTTGTGATTAGCTAGTCAAGGATGTATTCGATACTGTTCTATGCAGCTTAGTCACAAGCAACGATTTTAGAAATGTTACTTGTAGGGATATCATTTATAGGGATGTTATGGAAAATTCGCAAAGCGCTTCATCTTGGCAGGCACTGATTCGTCAAAGCTTTTTATCTTTGTATGGAGTCAGTGATCAAAACACTACTAGCAGGGATTATTTTCAAGGCTATGATTTTGTTTTTGAATTCTCCGAAGCAGTGCTTTATGTGCTAGTGAATGACGTCACGGCTGAGGTTAGTCAGTACGATATAGATGCCTCACAGATAAGAGTTTGGAGAAAGGAGGTTGTTAATCAGCTGATGAAGCGTCATGCGCAAGTCTACTTAAGCAACGATAGACTCATGGATAGGCAGAGCGCTCTAAGCGCAGATAAAGCTATATATTTTATCGGTTTAACTTCCTTAACGATTAAGCATTTAGACAGTCAAAGCAACCCTCAGAGCAATAGCCAATTACATGACGTGCAGTACGAGTATGGCAGTCAGTTCTTTGCAGAGGATTGTGTGCTAGATTTGGATGATGAAAAAAGTATTTTACAGATATTTAGTCAGCAAAACTTCAGTAAAATAGTAAAACAATTAAAGACCCCTACCGATGTCACGGCATTTTTACAGTTTCATCGAAGCCATTTGACAGCACTCAAGCCTTTTAATGATGAGTCGACACTGCTAAATGGTTTCTTACAATCATCAGACTTCTATAAAAAAGCACTACAAGTGCAGCAGCAGCTGGTAGAAAACAACTTGTTAGACCAAATCGAGCCGCGTTTGGTGGATATAACGCATGCTTCGACATCAGCGTCTACTGAGGGAGTATCAGCCGATATTCTCAAAAAATCTGACATGTGGTACAAGCTTTTCAATAGCCTTGTGCAGCGCTACTATGAAGCAGGATCGCCTCTGCCGAAAGAGCAAGTTGAATTATTGGTCGATGAATCTATCTATACTTATGCCAGTTTGGTAGAGCGAATATTAGACTATAAATATAAGGATGGACAAGCGCGCTGGAATGGCTATATTGATCACCAGCCCTCGTATAATCGCTTTGGCTGCCATTATATGCTGGTGTTTTACGCGCAATATGAAAGTAGCCCGCTTAGCGTAGATAAGGTACGTGCCAACTATCGAGACTTGTTATCAGAGCTCAACGCTCATCTACAAGAGCCTATTATGGAAGATTTGTTCTTGATTGGGGTTGAGAATAGAGACTGCGAGGATAGCGTAAATACTGAAATAATGATTGATATCTTTTATCAAAATGGCGCCATTATAAATGCAGAAATGCAGCGCTTATATGAGCAATTAGCTGAGTTAAAATCACAATCTTAATGTATGTAAGTGACTCAAGTGTATGTAAACGACATAAACAACAGCTTATCAACCTTTTCAAACAATCTATACTTATACTACTAATACAGCTATTACTAGGAATAGGTATTACTAAAAGTACGATTATCAATACTTAAGCCCATCTGTTAATGATAAACATCTGTACCCCTTATTTGGCACTGCTATATTGGCAACTATTATGACGCAACAGTATCAAGTTCTAGCCCGAAAATACCGTCCAAAAAACTTTCATGAGCTCGTTGGGCAGACACACGTCTCACAAGCTTTGATCAATGCGATTGACTATAATCGTCTGCATCATGCTTATTTGTTTACCGGTACTCGCGGCGTAGGTAAAACCACGATTGCACGTATTTTATCGAAATGTCTGAACTGTGATACGGGCATTACTAGTACTCCTTGCGGAGTGTGCGATAACTGCGTGGCTATCGATCAAGGACGCTTCATTGACCTCATTGAGATCGATGCAGCTTCTCGTACCAAGGTTGAAGATACCCGCGAGCTATTAGACAATGTACCTTATGCACCTAGCCAAGGGCGCTACAAGGTTTATCTTATTGATGAAGTGCATATGCTATCGACGCATAGCTTCAATGCGCTGCTAAAGACTTTAGAAGAGCCTCCCGAGCACGTTAAGTTCTTACTCGCGACGACCGATCCTCAAAAGCTACCGGTCACTATCATTTCACGCTGCTTACAGTTTGTGCTTCGACCCTTGCCGCAGACTTTGCTCAGTGAGCATTTGGCAAAGGTATTAACCCAAGAGCAAGTGGCGTTCACGCAGCCGGCGCTTTGGCAACTGGCAAGTGCTGCAAAGGGCTCAGTGCGCGATGCTATGTCATTGACTGATCAAGCAATTGCTTTTGGACAAGGCGCGCTTGATGATGAGACGGTCAATGCTATGCTTGGCTTGATTGATGCTGCAGACTTAGTGCGCTTAGTTACTGATATTTATCATCACGATACAGCAGCGGTAGCTGCACATATTGAGCAGATGCGCGCGCAAATGGTCGATGCTGCTAGTATGTTCGATGGATTGGCTGAGCTGCTTCATCAATTGGCATTGACTCAGCTGTTGCCCGAGGTGGCCTTAAACGTCAATGAAGCGCAAGCGCAAACGATCAATGAGTTGGCGCAGCGTATCAGCCCTGATGTATTGCAGCTATACTATGAGATTGTAGTGCAAGCTCGTGAAGGTGTTAAGCTGGCGAGCACTCCCATGCAGGCGCTTGAGATGTGCATTTTGCGCCTACTAGCCTTTCGCCCGCTGCCAACGGATGAAGTATTAACGTCTAGTATAGCTCATGATCAAGAAACTACTCCTGTGATAGGCTCTATAGTCAGCTCACCACAGGAGTCAACGTCCTATGATATCGATCATCAAAACAATTATGAGCCAAGTTATGATGAGCAGGACTTCGAAAACGCTAGCATTGATAATCAGTCTGACAATGAAGCAATGCCAGAGCATAAGCAGTATATAGGTAACGAAGATGCTATCGCTAATCCAGCGGTCGCAATCGTCAGTGAAACCGAATCGATTACTGAAATTGAGCCTATCGTTGAGCCTGAAATCGCATCTGTTACTGTCAATGTTATTGAGACTGAGACTGAGACTGAGTCTATTACTGAACTTGAACCTGCTGCTGAACTTCAATCAATACCGGATCAGAAGCAACAAGTAACTAACGAAGCAGTTGAGGCTACTAACACATCGCTAAAAACCGTTACTGAAACGGATATGGAACCTACTACTGAGCTAGAACCTACCGCTGAAGTAAAAGCTATTATTAATCCTAAAGCTACTGAAGACTTACAGCAAACCAGCTTGCAAAATCATGCTTCACGCAGCTCTCAGTTAGCCCTCGATGATCCAAGGGCTTTACTGCGCTGTGCGCCGCAAGATTTGGCAGGCGAGTGGACACCTGAGAAGTGGGATTATTGGCTACAGACCGCACGCGAGGAGGATGTTTTGGCCTCAGATGAGCTCGCTTTAGCTCGTCAAGGGACTATGGTCGGTCTGTGCGATGGGCGCTCTACTTTTTTGACTAATATTGATAGTAGGCATTTGCAAGCCACTTTTCAGCAGCTAGCCGCGAAGCTTAAACAACAGTTTACTCAAGCAGATATCAGCTTAAAGATAGACGACAGTGCTCAGCAAACTGCAGACATAACGCCTGAAAGTCGTCAGAAGCTGCGACTTGAGCAAGCTGCACAAAGCGCGCAAGAGCTATTATTAGCGTCACCAGTGATGCGCTATCTCACTGAGCGCGGCGAAGGTAAAATGGGTAAAGTGAAGCTCACCTAAGTTTTGACATTCACCTATGACGACAATAAAAGTAAAGGCTTGATAAACTACGAGATAATTTAGTCAAACGCCATTTTATTGATATATATCATCTTATTAAAGTATATGACTCATTAAGTGTACGCTTTAGATATATTAAAGATAGGTAAAGTTTTTTTTAATTAGTTATAATGGTTAAGTTATATTAAATATTAAAAAAGAGTTTAGGTGACAATATGTTAGATAATTTACGCGGTATGGCCGTGTTCGCTAGTGTGGTCGGGCACGGCTCTTTTAGTGGCTCAGCGCGTGAGCTTGGCATTACTACTAGTGCCGTTAGCCAACAGATACGTTCCTTAGAAAATGAGCTAGGAGTGGTACTTTTACATCGATCTACTCGTAAGCTTAGCTTAACAGAAGCTGGCGAAAGCTTTTATGAAGCGGCAAAGGATGTCGTTAGTGCCGCTGAACAAGGCCGTATAAAAGTCAATCAATTACGTGATGAGCTGGCGGGTAGTTTACGTATTGCTACGACACCTGAGCTTGGCGTTCATCATATACTGCCTGCGTTATCTACTTGGA
Organism: Psychrobacter sp. 1U2; assembly: GCF_051847575.1. Lineage (NCBI taxonomy): Bacteria > Pseudomonadati > Pseudomonadota > Gammaproteobacteria > Moraxellales > Moraxellaceae > Psychrobacter > Psychrobacter sp. 1U2. Next base: position 94,690 of record NZ_JBPYDC010000009.1, on the reverse strand, counting down.
TGGCGGCTCACGATGATTTGAGTATTACCTATCTAGCAGACAACCGTTACGTGGACATGATTGATGAGCGCATCGATATTGCTGTTCGTATGAGCCCAAGTATTGATGACTCTGCGCTTAGCAGTCATCCTTTGTCTGATGTGCGCCAGATGCTAGTGGCCTCACCGCAATACTTACGTCAACATAAAAAGATAGAGAGCCCAAAAGATTTAGCCGATCATCAGCTTATTGTCATCGATATTATGCAAGATGCTAGCTATGTTGAGCTCTCAAAAACGGAAACTAGTAAAAAAACGCGTATCAAAATGGACTCGCGTATCCATACCAATAATGTCTTTATGGCGCTAACTTTGGCGAAAGAAGGTCATGGCATCATTAGAATTATGGAGATGGATGTTAAGCGTGAGCTTGAAAGCGGAAATTTAGTAGAAGTTTTAACCGGCTATCAATTACCAAGCTTTGTACTTTATGCGGTGACTTTAAATCGTGAACAGCAGCCTGCCAAAATTACGCGCTGCTTAGAAGTATTGAAAAAGTACTTTCATGCGAATTAAAGTGCTTTGAATAGCTGGTCATCTTTACTGCTTACTGTGCTTATAACATTAAAAAAACCTTTAGAGTTATTTTATCTAAAGGTTTTTTTTGCAATTCTTTTTTTTGAGACCCTAATAAAAGATTAGAGTTGAAGTAGCGGTCTTAATAAATTATGCAGACGCTCAACCACTTGCTTACTTTCATTACGGCTGATGTTGAGTGGCGGCAGTAAGCGAATGACATGGCCACCAGTGACATTGATGATAAGCTGCTGCTCATCACGGGCAAGATCAACCAGTTGACTACAGTCCATCTCTTCTGGCAAAACAATGCCTATCATCATACCCGCGCCGCGAGTCGTGATACCAAATTGCTGCAATTCGCTAGCTAGGCTATCGCGAATAAACTGGCCTTCAAAAACAGCGTTCTCCATAACGCCGCTATTAGATAACACATCGTACACGCTATGGACGACGCGGCTTGCCAGGGGAGTGCCGCCGTAAGTAGAACCATGACTACCCGCACCGAATAAGTCTTTAGCGCGGCCACGCACTAAGCAAGCGCCTACCGGAAAGCCATTCCCTAAGCCTTTTGCTGTGGTTAATACGTCAGGACGCGCCTGACTGTGCTGATAAGCAAAATACTTACCGGTACGACCATTACCGGTTTGTACTTCGTCGAGCATAAAGAGCCAATCATGAGCGTCACACACCGCTTGCAGCTCTTCTAAATAAGTAAAGCCGTTGGCAGCGGTATTCAAACCACCTTCACCTTGTATAGGCTCTACAAAGATAGCGCAAATATCATCGTGATCGATAGCGGCTTGCTTGATAGCGGCAATATCACCGAACGGCAGACGGATAAAATCCTCATCTAAAGTAAAGAAGCCTGCACGCGCCTTGGGGTTAGCTGTGGCAGACAAGGATAGCAAAGTACGACCGTGAAAGGAGTGCTCCATAACGATGACTTTGGGATGTTTAAAGCCTTTATTATGAGCGTAAAGCCGCGCCAACTTCAGCGCCGCTTCATTAGCCTCAGCGCCACTATTAGCAAAAAATACGCTATCCATTTGTGCGGCCACGCATAATGCTTCACCAGCCCGCTCTTGCCAGTCGATACCGAATAGGTTGCTGGTGTGCACTAAGGTAGCGGCTTGCTGCTGAATAGCTTCGGTGACTTTTGGGTGACAATGGCCCAGACCGCAAACGGCAATACCGGTCAGCGCATCCAAATAAGGGGTGTCGTCTTTTGTATACAGCCAACTGCCTGAGCCGCGCACAAAGCTTATCGGTTGACGATTGTAGGTGGGCATCAGATAGGTCGCTGACATACGGACATCCTTAAAATATAAATATGAGAAAGTGGAATGAGGGTAACGGGATCATTTGCGTCACTCTTAGCATGATTATGACAGCTAACCAATCCTGTATAAATAATAGATGGCTCAGCGATTAGGCGCTGCCATACTGACCATAAAAAACGATAGCGTTATAATTCATCAGAAAATGGGGTAGACTCAGCCGGCAGGCTATATTCTTCGCTAGCCCAAGCTCCTAAATCGATAAGCTTACAGCGCTCACTACAAAAAGGCTTGGATTTATTGTCTTGCCAAGCTGTGAGAGTGCCGCAGCGCGGGCAGGGGTAGCTTTTTGGTAGTGGGGTATCAGTCGTATCAGTCATAAGAGCTAAGCAACTTTTTTAGATTTTAATAAATAACAGCCGTTATAATAGCATGTGCTTTATAAAAGACAACGCAGAGTAAAACGTAAATACTAAAAAGACTGGTAAAAACCCAGAGCGAAGCCCTAGAAAGAGAAGATATAATATAGGTGTTGTAAATAGCCTAAGCAAAATTATTCAAAAGTAGAATTTCTACCATTAGTATAGAGGAAACAATGATTAGCAAAAAGAATTTGTCACATAACCAAAAAAGACCTTTCCAACCTACAAAATTATCAAAACCGCGTGGCTTTGTCATGCCAGAGATATTAGCTGACGAGCAAAAAATTCAGCGTTCTTTAGTGATTGAAATCGGAGCAGGGAAGGGCATGCACGCGCTAAGTTTTGCTAAGCAAAACCCTGATAAACACCTGATAGCTATTGAGCGTACTCGTAATAAGTTTGACGCTTTTTTTAAAATGACTCAGACGCAGCAGCTATCAAACCTTACTGCCGTACATGCAGACGCTATCGCCTGGATAGTACAAGCGCTAGCTCCTCACAGCCTCACGCAAATATACTTACTCTATCCCAACCCTGAGCAGCATAATCCCAATCAGCAGTGGTTAAACATGCCGTTTTTTGAGTTTCTGCTATCACGTTTGCAAACCGGTGGTGAGATAGTATTAGCGACTAATATTGAGCCGTACATAGATAATGCAGAGGAGCAAGCTGGCACGCTTTGGTGTTTACCTACGATAAGACAAGAGGTCCCGATAGATAGTCAGCGTACTCATTTTGAAATCAAATATTTAGCTCGCAAGGAGACGTGTTGGCAGCTGACCATGACCAAGCCTGAAGGGTATCAAACTAGGTTCGATGCTTGGCAGGCCAACTAATACTAACAAGATAAATATCGCAAACAGCAGTGATAGCATTGACTGAAGAGTTATCATTTATAGTATTATAAATATAAAATAGCCTAAGCAAATAAAATAAAAAAACAAAAAACCGCCACTAAAGGGCGGTCCGAAATTTAGCTTATCCTTTATACTATAAAAATGGTTTAACCAATTTATCCGAATCAGTATGAGCGTCTAGTACGGTCAAAAAAGTATAAGCACCGATAAACTTACGGCTAATGAACATAAACTCTTTGGGCGGTAAATTAAACTCAAAAGACTGCATAGCAGTGGAGGCCGCGGCAGAGATGCGTGAATGCAGCTTACTTTTAGACCAAATATAGCGTTCATTGTCATCTAAGACTTCAGCAGGAATGTCTGGGTTACTAGCTGTATCGCTAAAGGGTTCCGTAGCCAATAAAAATATATTGGCTATGTCAAAGCTGACTTTTTGGCTCATAGTGTCAAAAAAGTCATAGCCAGTCATAGCATCCATCATTGCTTGATGATCATGGTAATAACCCGCCTTTAGCAATCCATGAGCAATCGTTAATAACTCATAATCAAACTGGCGAATAGCCCCAAAGTCGAGTAGTACAAGTTTGTCAGGCTCATCCATGCTATCACTAATGCGTACTAGATAGTTGCCAAAGTTGGGGTCGGTTTGCATCTCGCCCCATACAAATATCTCTTGCATCATAATCTCGATGGCCGCTTGGCCTATGGCGTTACGCCGCTCACCAGATAACTGTTTTAGTAATGTGGAAGTCACTGGAACGCCGGACTCATAAGACATACATAATAAGCGCTGACTCGAAAAATCACGGTATATCTTAGGGACGGCATAGCGCGGGTCATCTTGTAGACGCCCATAAAAACGCTCAGTGGTCGCAGCCTCGATATTATAATCGACCTCGACATGCAACAAATCCCGAATCTCTTCAAACCAAGTATCCAAAGCGCGAGTTTGTGGTACTGCGTTACTTACTTTTAATAGACGTTTAAATAATGCCAAGTCTGAGTCGATAGCATCGGCAACGCCTGGATATTGAATCTTTAATACTACCTCTTCGCCAGTTGCTTTTATCGTAGCGCGGTGCACTTGGGCGAGGGAAGCGGTACCGATAGGGACTTGATTAATATCAAGCTCATCAAACTTTTTCCCTAAAGTGCGGCGTAAGGTTTGCTCTATTCCCGGCCATGCTAAGGTTGCCGTATCGTCATTTAGGGTTTGCAGCGCGCGAGTAATCTCAGGAGGTAGAATATGCTCACCATACAAGGCTAGCATCTGCCCGATCTTGACTACTGAACCCTTAAGCTTACCGAGCTCTTCTGCAACATAGTTGGCCTGCGCTTCCATAAAGACTTGATTGCGCGCTGAACGGGCTTCTTTACCCAAAAACATGCCTGACACGCTATTACCTGCCCAGCGGCGGCCAATATTTAGCGAAGTCTTAGCAATAGACATTCGACGCTCAAAACCAGAGGTTTTTAGGTTATCAATTGACTGCTTATTATTAGTAGGTTTATACACATCATTTGCCATAAATATAATCATTCACTAGGTTAATAATGATTTGTGGGTGCGCCGCCATGAATGCAAGTCAAAAACCTTGCGAGTGTATAAGATTGTATCACAGCAACGCCACCTTGCCGATAATAAGGGCTTGGCCATTTCTTAGTAGAGACTCTATCTTTTATTTTAAGATAATTTTAGCTTTCGCGAGCAATCGCTTGATGACCAATATCACGGCGATAATGCGCACCCTCAAAGCTGATGGCACCTGCGACGCTCAATGCTGCTTGCTGAGCATCTGAGATACTATCAGCGAGCGCGGTAACACAAATAACACGCCCGCCGTTAGTGACAATTTCTTTATCACTATCATTTTGAGCATTGGCATTGGTATTAATTTTGCCATCTAGATTATCTGCATCCTTAGCAAAATCAGTACCAGCGTGAAATACTTTTACAGACTTCTGATCATCAAGCTCAGGTAGGCCGGATATCACATCGCCTTTAGACGAGGTTTCTGGATAGCCTTTTGAGGCGATGACGATGCCTAGAGCAGGGCGCTTATCCCAATTAGCCTCATCAGGTAACTGACCTGCCAGCCCTGCCGCGACTAAATCCACAATCGATGATTGCAGGCGCATCAATATAGGCTGCGTCTCAGGATCACCAAAGCGGCAGTTGAACTCGATAACTGAAGGGTTGCCAGCATCGTCAATCATCAAGCCTGCGTATAAAAATCCGGTATAAGGGTGACCGGCGGCGTTCATAGCATCGACAACGGGCTGAATAACCTGCGTCATAACTTTGTTGTGGACAGCATCAGTGACCACCGGAGCAGGAGAGTAGGCACCCATACCACCTGTGTTCGGACCGGTATCGCCTTCAAAGGCACGCTTGTGATCTTGACTAGTCGCCATAGGTAAGATGGTATCGCCATCGATCATACAAATAAAACTGGCTTCTTCACCTTGCAGAAACTGCTCAATAACCACGCGACTACCGGCGTCGCCAAACTTGTTATCTGCTAACATATCATCAATAGCGGCATAGGCCTGCTCAGCAGTTTCAGCGACAATAACGCCTTTACCTGCGGCAAGGCCATCGGCTTTGATAACGATGGGCGCGCCTTGTTCATCGACATAAGCTTTGGCACTGGCTGCATCCGTGAAGCCTTGATAAGCTGCCGTCGGAATATTGTTGTTTTGCATAAACTCTTTGGCGAAGGTTTTTGAGCCTTCTAGCTGCGCGCAATACGCAGTCGGGCCCCAAGCTTTAATACCAGCATCTCGGCAAGCATCGATTATACCCGTCACCAAAGGCGCTTCGGGGCCCACGATGACGATATCGATGTCGTTATTTTGACAAAACTCTATAACTGCGCTGTGTTCATTATCAGTATTTTTATTCTCCAAAACGATATTTTGGCATTTGGGCTCTAGCGCCGTGCCTGCATTGCCTGGTGCGACGTAAACTGTCTCAACCTTATCATCTTTGGCGCACTGCCAAGCCAATGCGTGCTCACGTCCACCAGAACCTATTACCAAAACTGTCATCATACGTCTCACCTTTATATCGATATATCGATTATGTTGTTTATTGAGTGTTGTTATTATCAATTCTCAAATGTCATTGAGCATCATCATTAGCGCTACAGCTTGTAAATGACCTGAATATACTATGGCGTATTCTAACAAATAATCTATCTTAATTGTTACGAGTATAGGAACCATTAGACAGGCAAAATAGAGATTGCTGATAGCTAAGAGTATTTATTTGTGATGGGCACACGTGTGCGTTTTGGCTTTAGGCTCAGTTGTCTCATTAGTAAAGGTTATTAACCACTGCTTAATACATGAAATAATATTGAATACTACAGCTAGGGGCATAGGTGGGTTACACTTCACTCAATGAGAGTAGCAATTAAAGCTATAAAGTTATTACTCATGCTGAGTCATTAGCTGCATTGAACACTATCGACTCAAAATACATAAAATCGAAAACTAACGTGATAAACAAAAACTTATAATAAGGACAGATGCTATGCCAAACTCTTTAAGTATCAGTAAAGAGCATATTAGCCAAATCAGTGACATTGCCACGAGCTACGTGCAAAAGGATAAGTCACTTTTAGAACCGTTTATGCAAAGCTACTATCGCACTTTGCATCACGAGATCGCTGATAAGATTGACAATGTCGACCTAGCAGGCATGGCATTGCACCACTTTACGTTGCTAAAGGCTTATGAAGGCAGCAAACCCCAATTAAAAATACTAAATCCTATCGCAGAAGAGCAACATTTTCATAGCTCCCATACCATCATTCAGATGGTTGCCTATGATCGCCCCTTTCTCGTAGATACTATCTTGATGAGTCTTGAGGCTCAAGGCATAAACGTACACCGCACCTACAACACAATTATAAGCGTCGAGCGTGATGATGATGGTCATATCACTCAAATCGATAGCGCCGCTGAGAGCGCAACCTCGCATCTATCACTGATTCAATGCGAAATTGCTTATCAGGACGATAGCGAATTAGCGGATCTACAACAAATGTTGCTAGAAAAAGTGGACACGCTAGATACGGTAGTCGGCGACTGGCAGCAAATGCACGAGCGCTTAACGCAGATAAAAGATGAGTTATCAAAGCAGACTTTGCCTGAAGTGTTTTACTCTCAGCAAGAGATTCAGGCTTTTTTAGATTGGATATTAGATGATAATTTTATATTTTTAGGCTACCGAGAGTATCGCTTAGAGCAAGGTGATATGAAAGACGTCAATAATCCGGCGGCTACTTTGTCAAGTACGCAAAATAATGATGATTTGAATCTATATTCTATTGGTAATAGTGGTCTTGGCTTATTACGCGGGAGCAGTGAAGATAGCTTATCAGAGAGTTTTAGCCAATTGCCAAAAGAGCTCAAAAAGCTGCTCACAGGGCCGCGGGTGCTGATGCTATCAAAATCGAGCCGCGTCTCACCCATTCATCGTCCTGTCTATATGGATTTTTTGGGTATTCATAAGTTCGATAACCATGGCAAACTCATTGGCGAGTACCGCTTCATTGGTCTATTGACATCACAAGCTTATCAGTTAACGGTCAGCAACATCCCACTACTGCGCGAAAAAGCCAATAAAATCATGGCGATGACATCTATCCCTAAAGACGGTCACGCTTATCATAAGATGACTCATGTCATAAACACCTTACCGCGTGATGATTTGTTTCAAGCCAGCGTCGAAGAGCTGTATCCGATGGTAACGGGCATCTCACAACTGCAAGATAAAAAGAGCCTACGTCTATTTAGCCGTGTCGATCATTACCAGCGCTTTGTCTCCTGTTTGGTCTATATTCCAAGAGATAAGTTCAATACTGAGCTACGGATTAAAGTACAAAACGTGCTAAAAGAAGCTTATGGTGGCACTTCATCTGGGTTTACTACTGAATTTAATGAGTCTGATCATGCCCGCGTTCATGTACATGTCCGTACAGTGCCAGGACAAGTCAATGAGGTCAATACTAGCGATTTAGAAGAAGAACTCACCGGACTGATGCAGTCATGGAGCGATCATTATCAAAAAATGCTACTTGATAATGTCGGTGAACAACAAGCTAATGCGCTCATGCGCCGATTCCTAGCATTTATACCGGCCGCTTATCAAGAGCGTTTTGATGCGCGTACCGCGGTTGAGGATACCAAACGTTTAGAGCGTCTTATCAGCTTGACAGACGAGCAGCCAATGATTTGGCACTTATATCAGTCAACGGGCGATGCTAGCAATCAGCTGCATCTAAAACTTTATGGTCATGAGCAGCCCGTTATTTTATCAAAAGTGTTACCCGTACTAGAGAATTTTGGCGTATCAGTGGTCTCAGCACAAACTTATGAGTTTGATCTGCCAGAGCAGCCAATATGGATGCAAGAGTATGAGCTAACGCTCGAACATGTCGATACTGTCGATATGCGGGTGGTTCGCGATCAGTTTGAAGACAGTCTGCAACAAATATGGGCGGGGAGAGTTGAGAGCGATCCCTTCAATGAGCTCGTGCTTATTACCGAATTAGATACCTATGACGTGGTTATCCTACGGGCGTTATCAAGCTATATGCGTCAAGCCCGTGCGCCATTCTCTAGTAGCTATATTCAGCAAACTATCGTCAAATATAGCGCCATCAGCGTCGCCTTAGTTAGGCTGTTTGAAGTGCGTATGAACCCCAAGCACAGTGAGGACACCCGCGCAGAAAAAACTGCCCAAATTCAGCAAAATATCACTGAAGCGCTAGCAGCGGTTGATAGTTTGGATGAAGATCGTATCTTGCGTTGGTACTTAGATTTGATCAACGCTATGGTTCGTACTAACTTTTATCAGGTCGATGAAGAGGGCAGACGTAAAGATAGAGTGTCGTTTAAGTTCTTAGCGGCCGATATTCCTAATCTGCCTAAACCTAAACCGATGTTTGAGATCTTTGTCTACTCACCAAGAGTGGAAGCGGTGCATCTACGCGGCGGTAAGGTCGCCCGTGGTGGTCTGCGCTGGTCGGATCGCATGGAGGATTTTCGCACTGAAGTGCTCGGTCTCGTCAAAGCACAAATGGTCAAAAACGCGGTTATCGTGCCGGTAGGCTCAAAAGGCGGCTTTATCGTTAAGACCAAAACTATAGCAGATGGCCGCGAAGCGTTTCAGGCCGAGGGTATCGCTTGTTATCAGACGTTTTTACGCGGTATGTTAGACGTTACTGATAATATCGTCGATGGGCAGATTGTCCCGCCAGCCAATACTGTTCGTCATGATGACGATGATCCTTATTTAGTCGTGGCGGCTGATAAAGGTACGGCCAGTTTCTCTGATATCGCTAATGCGCTGTCTAGCGAATATAACTTTTGGCTTGACGATGCTTTTGCCTCAGGTGGCTCAGTCGGTTACGATCACAAAGCGATGGGCATCACCGCACGCGGCGGCTGGGAGTCAGTTAAACGTCACTTCCGCATGCTAGGTAAAGACATTCAAAACCGCGATGACTTTACGGTAGTCGGCATCGGTGATATGAGCGGTGACGTCTTCGGTAATGGTATGCTGCAATCTAAACATACCAAGCTTGTTGCAGCTTTTAACCACCTACATATCTTTGTCGATCCAAGCCCTGATACCGCACTCTCTTATAGTGAGCGTGAGCGCTTATTTAATACGCCGCGCTCTACTTGGGATGACTACGATAAGTCGCTCATAAGTACCGGCGGTGGCGTGTTCGCCCGTACTGATAAAACTATTGCCATCACCCCTGAGATGAAAGCGCTATTTGCTATTAAAGAAGATAGCTTAGCGCCTAACGACTTTATCAGTGCTTTATTGAGAGCACCGGTCGATCTCATCTGGAACGGTGGTATCGGTACTTATGTCAAAAGCGTCAATGAGAGTCATGCTGATGTTGGTGACCGCGCTAATGATGCCGTGCGGGTCAATGGCGGGGAGCTGCGGACCGCCGTTGTCGGTGAAGGCGGTAACCTAGGTTTCACTCAGCAAGGCCGTATCGAATACGCGCAAACCGGCGGCCGCATCTACACTGATGCTATCGATAACTCAGGCGGCGTCAACTGCTCGGATCATGAAGTCAATATTAAGATATTGCTCGGCAAAGTCGTCGAACAAGGTGATATGACCTTAAAGCAGCGCAATGAGCTACTCGAGAGTATGACGGATACCGTAGCACAATTAGTATTGCGTCAAAACTATCTACAGCCTCAAGCGCTTGAGCTCAGTCAAATACGAGCCGCGGATAATCTAAGCGATCACCAGCGCTTCATTCAGCTACTAGAGTCTGAAGGCCGTCTGGACAGAGCGATTGAATATCTGCCCTCAGATGAAGAGATTGCCAAACGCCAAAAGGCTAATATGGGTTTGACTAACCCTGAGCTAGCGGTCGTTATGGCTTATGGCAAAATGTGGGTCTATGATCATCTACTATTATCAGACCTGCCCGATGCGCCATACTTCGTGAATGAACTACGTAAGTATTTCCCTGATGAGCTGGTCGGACGTTTCTTTGATGAGATGACAGAGCATCGTCTAAACCGCGAGATCATCAGTACTTATCTAACCAACAGTGTGGTCAATCGCTTAGGCATCGAGGCGCTATTCCGTCTGTTTGAAGAAACAGGGCAGACGTTAGCGACTATCATTCGTGCTTATGCTATCAGCCGCGAAGTGTTTGAGGTGAAAGCGGCGTGGCAACTGCTTGAGTCACTCGATAATAAAGTCGATGCCAAGCTGTTATTAAAGCTTGAGCTACGCTTGCGTGATGCGTTAGAGAGCGGCGTCGTTTGGTTCATCAATGCCTTTGGCCAAGATCTACAAGTGGCAGATATGATCGAGCGTTTCGGCGATAGTGTCGCACAATTGACCAAATCAAATGGCTTTATTGAGCAGCAGTTTGCTCAGTACTTACAAGATGATACCGCCAGCCTCACCGCTGACGGTCTTGAGGACAATGACGCCGCGCTATTTGCTATTTTGCCTTATCATGTTGATGCCTTAGATACTGCCTTACTTGCTGAAAAATATGAGCGCTCAGTAGAAGATATCGCCTCTTTGTACTTTGAGGCTTATCAAGTGCTACAGTTCGATTGGATGATGGACAATATCGCCGGCCTGCCGCAGCAAGACTACTGGGATCGCCGCGCACGTCATGCGCTCGTCAATGAGCTCACGCGTAGTTTGCGTCTGCTTATGAACGCCATATTGTCAGAGCCTGATGCGAAAGACGCCTTTGATGAGTGGAAATCGCGTCACACGAATGCGCTTAGCTCTGTCACGACTGAGATGCAAAAGCTAGATAACAATGATGACAGCGTGATTAGTCTATCTACGCTGTCAGTACTGATGAGTGAGCTTAGCAGCTTAGTCAGTAAATAATAAGCTATTCAATAGACTGTATTGTATAGTAAAAAAGGCCACCGCTAATCAGTTAGCGGTGGCCTTTTTATGGTCATTGTTTGGTTATTTAATAATAGAGTGTTAAAAATAAACAAGCACAAAATACCATGCTTGATATTATTTTATATCTACAAACAGAGGCTTATAAAGAGGTAAAGATCAGCATCGTCGCTACCATGGCTAGCAGAAAAACTATGACCGGCAACCCGTAGCTAGGCTTAGATAGTGGCCTAAATATCGGCTTGGACACCTGAGCAATTTTGCTAATGACAATAGCCATTTGACCCTCTTATGTATTAGGAGCTTGCAATGTGATAACAGCCTTGGCCACTAATTTGACTGAAGCCGCCGGACAGTTTTTTGACCTGTATCTGCGTCAAAATCCGTTCTTTTAACGCTTGCACATGAGATATAACGCCGATCAATTTACCTTCTTGTTGCAGGCTTGTCAGGGTATCTAGCGCAATATCAAGCGATTCTTCATCTAGCGTACCAAAACCTTCATCCAAAAACAATGAATCGACGCGGATGTTTTGACTGGCCATTTGCGATAATCCTAAGGCTAAAGCTAAGCTGATAATAAAGCCTTCGCCGCCTGAAAGGTTTTTGGTACTGCGAATCTCGCCGCCTTGGTAGTTATCTATCACGTTAAGCTCTAACGGATTTTGATTATCACGCGCCAGCAAGTAACGATCACTCATCTTATGCAGCTGTGTATTAGCGTGATTGACCATAACGTCAAAGGTCAGACCCTGCGCAAATCCCCGGAACTTTTTACCACTACTAGATCCTATCAGCTCATTCAACTGACGCCATACTTGCAGCTTGTCTTTTTGCTCGGCTATGGCTTTTAGCTGGGATTGCTGACTGCCTTTTTTATCTTCGTTGTCTTTGAGCTTTTGAGTCATTGCGCCGATGGACTCTATTAAACGATTAGACTCGCTTTGTGCTTGCTGCTGCTTGTCTAACAGGTTTTCTTTGTTCTCTAAGGTTAAGGGGTTAGCTTGTTTGTCTGCAAGCGCTTGCTCGGTCTGCTGTAGTAAAGATTTAGCTTGTTTTAAGTTATAGTCGATTTGCTGCTGTTGCTCGCTTAAATGATGGCGCTCATTTTGCGATAGGCGCGCGCTGACAAAATCCACTTCAGTAGCAAAGTCAGAGCTCGCTAGCGCCTCCTGAAAGATGGCCTCTTGACTCTCTAAAGTGGTTTTTGCGGTTAATAACTCACTCGTAAGTCGTGTCTGTTGCTGCTTGGCTATTTGCAAAAGCTGCTCAGCACTATCGGCTTGTCTTTGCACCTGAGACTGCGCGGTTTTGGCTTGTTCAACATTTAAACGTAACTGATCTTCTTCTTCATCAACGTTTTTAGCGGCAAACAGGGCTTTTCTGTCTTGCTGCAAGTCAACAACAGCTTTTGTCTGTTCTGCAATAGACTGACTTAAGGCGTCAAGCTCGGTGCGCTCTTTATCTAGCTGTACTTGTTTGGTCTCAATCTGAGTGGTTAAGCGACTAAGCTCAGTGGTTAAGGTTTGCTGTTGGTGCTTTTGTTGATGATAGCTCTGTTTCAACTCAAGCATATAGCTACGATGCTGACGCAAAGCTGCTAGCTGCTGCTCGATCTCTGTGTTCTCTAATACGGTTTGCTCATCGATACTGGATTTTAAAAGCTGTATTTCAGGGTAGGTTCGCTTAGAATCTGAGTGACTAGTAGCGTATTTATTGATAATGCTGAGTACATCAGCGATAAGTGTTTGCAGCTCGAGAAAATGAGCCTTAGTGTTATCTTGTAGTCCATCAATTCTTTGCTGATTAAGCTTATTGTTATTATCGAGCACACTGATTTCGCTTGCCAGCTGATACTGTTGTTTCTCAAAAAGCGCTAATTCTTTTTCTAGCTTTGCTATGGACTCAGCCACCGTCTCATAATCAGCCAAAGCTGTCTGTACATTGTCCTTATGCTCAAGCAATTGCTGCTTGGCTTGAGCTGCTCTTGCAGTGATAGTATCGATACTATCCGTGTGCGTCGTTTCGGTATGTAGGCTGTGCTTAAAATTTTCAATAAGTGCGCTGATATCATCGATAGGTAGGACACTAGTAGCAACAGCTGCGTTATAGCGCTCATCTTCTGCGACTATAGCACTACTCATTTGCGCAATATCGTCACTGAGCGCAGTCGCTTGAGCGATTAGTGGTACGAGCTGCTGCTGCTGTTGCTCTAACTGATGAGTATTGGTTGCAAAAGCAATTTTGAGTTGTGACAGCTCGTTCTCGAGATTTTCAATAGCTATGTCACTATCAGCGAGCTGCTGCTGAATGATTGAGGTTTTCGAGGGTTCACCGGTCGTTGTTTTATTAGCATTGGGATGTTCTAAAGCGCCACAAAGCGGGCAGGGCTGACCATTTTTCAGCTCATCGATGTAGTGCTCAAGGCTCGCAATTTTTTGCAGTAGTGCTAATTGCGTCTGCTTTTCATGACGCTTATCTTTAGCTTCTTTCAGGCTGCTTTCTACACTAGCAATGGACTCCTTGAGAGTCACTAAGGTGCCGTTGATACTAGGCTGTGATGATTGAAGGTTTTTTATTTGAGTCGTGAGTGTACTTAGCTGCTGATTACTGTATATGAGCGGCTCAATTTGACTCATTATCTGTTCAATTTGCTGTTGTTCCGCTCGATTATCCGCCAATGATTTGGTCGCATGGGATTGCTGCTGTTGCTGGTGTAACTCACTAAACTGTTTTTGAGTCGCTGCAACTGATATTTTTTGCTCTTCTTGCTGTGATAAAAGCTTCGCCATTTCTCGCTGATACTGCTCTGTTTGCGCCACTAGAGACTTTTTTTGCTCCGCTAAAGTCGTATTATCTTGCAATAGCGTTTTGAGCCGACGACCGCTACTCTCAAAAGTCGCTATGTCAGTATCAATATCATTAAGCTCGTTATGATCTGCAAGGTATTGTGCGGTACTAGCCAGCTGCGACTCACTGTGCGCCGCTGTAAGTTGATGAGATTTTATCTCTTGCGCTAATCGCTGCACACTAACTGATAGTGTCTCTTGACGTTGACGGTTATTATTTAGGTGATGGCTTTGCTGCTTGATGCTCGCGTCTAATTCGCGAGTTTTAGCTATCTTAGGTAAAGCACCTTTTAGCGCCAGTTGCGCCCGCTCGTAATTTTGATCCGCGCTATTAAGTTGAGTAAGCGCTTGCTGCAAGTCAGACTGTTGCGTGGGTAGTTTCACCGCTAAAGCTTGCTGCTCATCGAACAAGCGCTTCGCGGTCTCACGACTACGACTAAGCTGACCAAATTGACTCTCTAATTCGAGCGCTTTTATTGCAGAATCTAAGCGCTTAGCCTCAGGGATAAAGTCTTGTTTCGATTGTTCAGCTTTGGATAAATCACTTTGATAAGTAGCTCGTTTGCTTTGCAACTCGTCAATTTCATCCAACCACTGAATCTGCTCACATACTTGCTGATACTGTTGCTGCTGCTCGGTTTGGGCGAGTTGAGATGTTTTTAATTCCTCGTTGATGAGCGCTTCTTCATCAGCAGTCAATAAAATCAAGCCATCCAAACCATATTGTAATTTGCTTAAAACCTCTTCCTCAGTGCGCTTTTTCTCAAAGACATGAGTCGAGATCGTCGCGTAAATATCCGTGCCAGTAATCTTTTCTAAAATATCCGCACGCTCATCTGCTTTGGCTTTTAGAAACGCTGAAAAACTGCCTTGCGCGAGCAAAATGGAGCGGGTGAACTGATCGAAATCCATGCGCGTTAGTTCAATAATCTTCTCTTTCGTGCGTGATAGTTTGCTCTCTAAAATCTTATCGCCGCTATTTTCATCATCGTCAGTTTGCGCATTCACTAAGGCTATCTCATGAGTCGCGTCCTGCAAATTCCCATCAGGCTTACCATAAGCACGGCGCTGGCCCCAACGGCAGCGATAGTGTGTACCGTTCAGATCAATCACTACTTCGGCAAAACATTCCGCCGTTTGCCGCGACATCACCTCATTACTGCTTTTGCTAATGCTATTAATACGCGGGGTTTCACCATACAGCGCCAAACAAATCGCATCTAAAATAGTGGTCTTGCCAGCGCCTGTCTGTCCGGTAATAGCAAAGATACCTTCGTTAATAAAAGCAGAATCAGCGAAGTCGATATGCCATTCGCCTTTAAGAGAGTTAAGGTTTTTGAGTCGGAGTTCGATTAGGCGCATGGTATTATCTTTATAATCTTAGAGGTGAGATATTAACTAGGTTTTGGAAGATAAAAGAGGAGTTGTCTATTCTGCCTGACTATCATTATGATAGATGCTGTGTAGTATTTGCTGATAGGCGTCTAACAAGGATTTTTTTTGATCGCTTGGTACGTCATTAATCGTCAGGCAGCGCTCAAACACATCCTGCTCATTTAAGTCTTGCAAGGTCTCAGTACTTTGATGCTGATTAAGAACTTTGTTATATGAATTCGCATTTTTAGTTAGCAATACTTCTAGTTTTGAGTTTTCAACCATTTCATTCACTTGCTCTTTCAGACCGCTAACCATGTCATTACCATTATAAATAACCTCTAGCCATACTGATTGATTTTTATCAAAAGCTTCAATAGTCCGTGCTATAGATGCCAGATCACCTTTGACTTGTGCAAGTTTTTGGAAACAAGGGACGGGTAAGGAGAGCACTTGCATAGCGTTTACATTATTTGAGTACAGGGTTTTAGCTTCGCTAGTAGCAAAGATATTTAAAACTTGCTCATGGTTCAGCGTTTGTTGGTTGCTGTCGTCTTGCTTATTGTGTGCAATCGCCACATCATCAAAACCAAATAAATCATCGATTAAGTCGTTTGTATTACTCACTACTTTTTTGGTAACGTTTTCAATAGGCTTGGCTATAACCTTAGGTAATAACTCAGTGGCGTTGTCTATTAAGGACTCATTTGACACATCCCCAAACTGCACAAGTAGCACTTGTTTTTGCTGACGAGCCTCACCAAAACCCATGGCTATGGGCGAGCCTGAATAACGAATATGCTCCTGCCCGCCGACGCGCTGCGGTACGTGCAGATGTCCTAGCGCGACATAATCAAAGCACTCATCGAACATCTCAGCGGATATCTTACCAAGATTACCGACATACAAGTCGCGTACGCCATCATCTTCAGTAGTTTTGCTACCAGCGGCAAACAGATGACCGGTGGCGATAATCGGAATGTGGCGCTGATGGGTTTGGCTTAATGATTTTTGCTGATCTTTGGCTAAGCTTGCGACTTCATCGTAGTGAGCGCGAATGCCCTTGATGACATTAGCATCTTTGCTATCCGCTGACTCGCCAGCGCTACTACTACGCACATCACGGTCGCGCAAGTAAGGTACCGCAGCGATAATACAGCGCGGCATGCCATCGGTATCGTCTAACACCAAAACTTCATCGCTCAAGTCTTCACAAGCGGTGCCAATGACATGCACGTTTAAGAATTTGAGCACTTGGCTTGGCGCATCGAGAAAAGTGGGGGAGTCGTGATTGCCCGCAACGATAACAATATGCTCACAGCAAAGCGTTGAGACTTTTCCTAAAAACTCATAATACAGCGCTTGCGCTCGATTGCTTGGCGTCATAGTGTCAAAAATGTCACCGGCGACAATGAGAACGTCTACCTTTTGCGCGCTGATGGTTTGTTCAAGCCATTCTAAAAAAGCCTCGAACTCATCATAACGCATTCGGCCATACAGTCTGCGCCCTAAATGCCAGTCGGAGGTATGGAGAATAGTGAGTGGTTTAACTGGATTTTTAACGATATCAGCTGCGGACATAGGTAGGCTTAATGGCAATAAATAGAAAGGTTTTATTTTAGCAAGAAATGCTAATGAAAAAGCCACTTTAACAAATAATTAAAGTGGCTGCATTCAATGAGAATCATAAGAATAAAACAGTTAACCAATGACCAACTGCTCTAAACTATCCTCTTTTGTCTCAGCAAGAGTAGCAATCATCGACAAAGCATGCGCTTGTTGCTGAGCTTCACTCTTTTTGTCAGCTAACGCACCCTTTGGCGTGGAAGCGCTACCGCCTCGCAGCCAATTACTGTCAGTATCAGCTAGACTTTCATCATGCTGCTGCAGGTGCAGATTGTACCAAGCTAAATCATGATGCAGCGCGACTACGTCACCCATGATAAGTAGCGCTGGCGTGGGAAGCTGGCTTTTTTCTTGCAACTCAACGATGTCAGCAAGTGTCCCCGTTAATACTTGCTGATTGGGCATACTAGCGTTAGAGACAATTGCAATAGGGGTTTCACTACTACGCCCAGCTTCGATTAAGCCCTCAGTCAAACGTGGTAATGAGTGTAGACCCATATAAAACACCACCGTCTCATCGGTATTGAGAAAGCTTTTGAAATTATTATTCGGTGCGCCTGCCTTTAAAAATCCGGTAACAAAACGCACGGACTGTGAATGATCGCGGTGGGTGAGTGGAATACCAGCGTAACTTGCAGCTGCATTAGCCGCAGTGATACCAGGCACGACTTGATAAGGAATATGATGCGCGCGCAGGCTCTCAATCTCCTCACCACCACGACCAAAGATAAACGGATCACCGCCTTTAAGACGAACGACTCGGCGCCCTTTTTTGGCCTCATTGACTAACAGCTCGTTAATACCTAATTGCGCTACCGCATGATTACTACGTTTTTTACCGACATAGACTTTATCGGCATCACGTCGACATAGATCTAAGACTTGCGGGGACACCAGCGCATCATAAAAGACAATATCGGCTTGCTGCATTAGACGTAGTGCTTTAAAGGTTAATAATTCTGGATCGCCAGGACCTGCACCGACGATATACACTTCACCGACTGGCGGCTTGCTTGTCTCATCGTTATCACTTTCAGGAGAGTTCAGCTCTTGAGAATTCGCTTTTTCAAAATTTGTAGGCGCTGTTCGCGTATTGCTGACTTTATTATTGCTATGCTTTTTCTGGGCAATTTTTTCTGCTGTCTCGTTTAAGTCTTTTTGCAGCTGCGCGTTTGCCTCAGTCTCATTACCGGCAAAGATGAGCTCGCTGACTTTTCCTTCAAAGGCTCGCTCCCAAAACTGACGACGACCAGTTAGCGTGGGTATTTTAGCTTTGACCTCGCTGCGAAAGTCGCCGGCTAGTTTTGCTAATTTGCCATAGCCTTGTGGAATCAAGGTCTCTAAACGCGCTCGCAATAAACGCGCTAATACAGGTGCTTTACCGTTCGATGAGATACCAATCACGATAGGGTTGCGATCGACGATAGCCGGGAAAATAAAGTCGCATAAATGCGGCGTATCGACCACATTGACAGGGATATTTAGCGCGGTCGCATCGGCATGGATTTGCTGATTGAGCGCTTCATCATCAGTACCGGCGATGATAATACGCACGCCTGCCATATAGGACTTGTCATATTCGGCAGAAATAAGCTGGTGCTGACTTTCTTTATCTGTCGTGCTGTCACTAGTTAGTAGCGCTTGCAACTCTTCGCAAATATCAGGCGCGACGACAGTAATGCTTGCTCCTGCTCGGCTTAATAAATCCGCTTTACGCAGTGCGACATCACCGCCGCCAACGATCAATACTTTGCGGCCTTCTAGTTTAAAAAATAGCGGAAAGGTATTCATAATGTTATGAGCCTTCAATTCAAATATGCTGCCATTATGAAGTATCGCGCGCGCTATCTCACCTAACGGATTGGCATTAGCATAGTTATATTCTTCATAAGGGTGGGGTTTTTCGTTTGAAATAGGAATAGATAGCTCTGAATATTAATGCAACCGTAAAACAACCTACCAGAGCCCAACCTGACTATCTTGCTGACTGTGCTAATATATTTAAGAGTGATGTATTATTTATAAACATAAAAACAAAAAAGGATAAGTACTATGAAATTACAAGACAGAGTAGCGATCGTATTTGGCGGCACCTCCGGACTGGGGGAAGCCACGGCAAAAGCCTATGCGGACGAGGGCGCAAAAGTCGTTGTTTCTGGACGCGATGACGAAGACGGTAATCGTATTGTTCAAGATATTAAAGACAAGGGACAAGAGGCTATTTTTGTAAAAGCCAATGTAACTAATAAAGTTGAGATTGAGGCAGTGGTTGATAAAGCACTAGAGACCTATGGTCAAATCGACATTTTATATAACGGCGCGGGCATCCACGATGCTTATGATAATGCGGTCGAATTAGAAGAAGACTTATACGACAAACTGATGGCGATTAATGTTAAAGCGCCATATCTGGCAGCAAAAGCGGTGATTCCGCACTTTATTAAGCAAGGCAAAGGCGCGATTATCAATGTTGGTTCGCAAGCAACACAAGTGGCCGGTCCGGGCGGTTCCGCTTATGTGACCTCTAAGCATGCAGTGTTAGGATTCAGCAAACAATTAGCGTTTGACTTTGGCAGTCAAGGCGTGAAAGTGAATATCTTATCACCAGGTTTTATCGAGACGCCAATGACTGAGGGTATTGATGATGAGCGCTTAGACCGTATTCCTGCTCAGCGCGCCGGCAAGCCAGAGGAAATTGCCGCTTTAGCGGTATTCTTAGCTTCAGACGATTCGAATTATATGCACGGTTCTAACGTGTTTATGGATGGCGGCTGGGTACTTGGTCGTAAATAGTAATTCCTCTTTTTATCAGTCGTCAATACAATAAAAAGCCCTTTCATAACGAGAGGGCTTTTCTGTTTTTGCACATTACAGCTTAATGTTAAAGCTGAGTATGAAGACCACACTCACGGCTTTCTTCAACCTTCGTTGGATCAAAGTAATCATGCTCGTTAGGTAGATTGTGCTCGTCAAGATAAATATCCAAATCGGCGTCTGTTTTTTCAAATAATGGTGCAACTTTTAACACGCCATCTTTTGATAAGCTTAAAACATCAAGACCTTGGCGGAATTCGGTTTGATCTTTACGAATAGCATTGAACCAGACGTCAGGCTTTAGCTCATCAAGTGCACGGCGGAATGGCTCAAGCTTGACTTGCTCGGTAAACTTATCATGTTGCGGGTTATCAATCCCCGGAATACCATTCATCGTGGCGTCACGATGGGCAGCGGTTTGTTTAGGGATATAAGTGATGACGTTTAGATCTAAATCGTTAATCACCTTGTTAGCAAAGCGATAAGTGGCATCAGTGTTATAACCAGAATCTACCCATAATACGGTGATATCAGGACGCTGCTTGGCGACTAAATGCAAAATAGCCGACTCATACGGACGGAAGTTGGTAGTGATAATAGGGTTTTTGGCTTGAGAAAGCGCCCATTCAACGATTTGCTCAGGCGACTTACCTTGTAGCTCTTGGTTGGCTTGGTCGATATCTAGGTTTGGATGTAATTGACTCATAATACGTTCCTTAATGGGGAGTAGATTAATAAGGGATTAAATTAAATAAAAAGCAATATTGAATAAAATAACGATAATTAGATACTAAGCGCCCGCAAACATCGGTAAGTCGGCGGCGTTACGACCGTCATAACTGCTCGCTAGCGCGTTAAATGCTTGGCTGATATCAGAGATAGACTGTAGGTCATGCGCGCTTATCATAAAACTGTCTGCGCCTGCACGTAGTAGGTAGGCAATTTGGTCACGTCCAAAATTGCCAGCCATACGAATCTCACCTTGGTAACCGATTTGGCGTAGGGTCTGGGCAAAGCTAAAGCCGCGCCCATCGGTGAACACCGGCACATTGATCACAATCAAATCTTGCTGCAATAAAAACTCTGGTATGCGAGTCAGTACTTCCGTATCACTATTAGATGTCACCCAAACACCAAGATTGCTGGTATGTTGAGCTAGTAATTCATACACTTCTTGCAATAGGCCACCAGCAATATTGCCTTTAGCATCCAATAAATCGCTAAGCGGCAAGAGCACATCGAGCTTTTCTTGCTTTTGCAAAATTTCGAGCAATGATATGTGGGTCAGTGCGATACCATCTGGTAGATCGTTAGTCGTCAATGCATGCCAGGTATCGTTTTGACTGATGTCCACAGCATCACTATTGAACAGATGATGATTACCCATAGACCTTCTCCTTAAAGGGCGCAAGGCCGATACGATTGATCAGCTCACCAAAACCTTCTACCTCATTGTCATTAGCCACGCGTTGCTCTAGATAGACGTCTACTATCTTTTGTATCGTTGTCGCTACATCATCAGATGGCACCGATCTACCCAGTATCTTACCAATTTTGGCATCGTTACTAGAGTTTCCACCGAGGCTGATTTGATACCAGTATTCGCCTTTTTTATCGACACCAAGGATACCAATATCACCGGTATGGTGATGCGCACAGGCATTCATACAGCCCGACATGTTGAGGCGAATTTCACCCAAATCATACAGGTAGTCGAGATCATCAAACTGCTTTTCGATTTGCTCAGCGATATTGTGGGTCGTAGCATTGGCAAGCGAGCAAAAGTCCCAGCCTGGGCAGACGATCATATCGGTGAGGGTATTGATATTTGGACGGGCTAAATGTAGCGCAACCAGCTGTTGCCATAGCTCGTATAAGCGGTTGGTTTGTACATCAGCGAAAACCAGATTTTGCTGATAAGTACCACGTAATTCACCAAAGCTATGTTCATCGGCGAGGTCGGCGAGTGCATCCATTTGCGACTCACTGATGTCACCTGAGGGTACATACTTACCGTCGACCAAGCCTGCTTTTAAGGAAATCACTACTGCGCGATACCCTGCGATTTTATGGGCCACGGTATTTTGCTTATACCAATTGGCAAAGTCTTTATCAGCGTTTAATTGCTGCTGCAAGTCCGACTGTACCTGGAGCGCATCAAAGCTTAGGTAATCAGGCTCGGTAAAATAGCTGCTGGCTTTGTCAAAGTTGGCATCAGTTAGAGTTAATGAGCCATCTTTGGTGTGCGCTTCCCATTCAGCGTCGACCAATTTGGCAAACGCCGGTCCGCCCATGCTATCGACCAATATCTTGATACGCGCTTTGAATTTATTGTCGCGGCGACCATGCAGATTATAGACGCGCAAAATCGCATCTAAATAGCTGAGCAAATGATGGCGCGGTAAGAATGTATTAATGGTTTTGCCAATCACTGGCGTACGTCCAAGCCCGCCACCAACAATCACCTCAAAACCAAGCTCGCCTGCATCATTTTTCTTTAAATGCAGTCCGATATCATGCACTTGCGTCGCTGCTCGATCTTTAGCCGTGCCAATGACGGCAATCTTAAATTTGCGCGGTAAAAATGCAAACTCAGGATGAAAGGTTGACCATTGACGGATAATCTCGCAATAGGGGCGCGGATCGGCGATCTCTTCTTTATGAATACCAGCGTAAGGGTCAGTGGTGGTATTGCGAATACAGTTGCCCGAAGTCTGAATGGCATGCATCTGTACCGACGCGAGCTCCGCCAAAATATCTGGCACTTCTTCAAGTTTTGGCCAGTTCAGCTGCATATTGGTACGAGTGGTAAAGTGTCCGTAACCTCTGTCATATTTGCGGGTAATCTCAGCGAGCTTGCGCAACTGATAGGTTGCCAGCAAGCCATATGGAACCGCAATACGCAACATCGGCGCATAACGTTGGATATAAAGACCGTTCTGCAAACGCAGCGGCAAAAATTGCTCCTCGGCAAGCTCGCCTGCCAAAAACCGTTCGGTTTGGTCGCGGAACTGGGCGACACGTTCTTCTACCAGCGTTTGATCCGCATAGTTATATTGGTACATGACGTCATCTCAATAGTGATTTGCGTGTGTAATAATTCTAAGGTGTGCTTTAGCACTAAGCCGTCTAAGAATGGACTTAAAGCAATATAGGCTGACATCATATAACTGTGCGCTGATAAATATAAATTCCTATAAGTCATATCCATATCCAAACACAGCATAAATTTTCATAACTAAAATTCGGTAGCCTAGTCGCATTGAATTAATAAGCCACATTGTATTAACAAGCCACGTATTAACAAGCCAATTTATCCGCTGTTTTAAGGTTAACAATATGACATCTTTATCTGCTCAAGCAACTTCGACATCAAAACTGGTGCCACCACATGGTAGTGACGCGCTCAAACCCTTATTATTAGAAGGCGACGCGCGCACGAAAGCGCTTAAACTTGCCAGCACACTACCGACCATCACCCTAAGCTCACGCGAGCGTGGGGATTTGATAATGCTAGGTATCGGCGGTTTTACGCCGCTTAATGGCTTTATGAATCAGGCTGACTGGCAAGGTGTGGTCGATGAGATGCGCCTAAAATCAGGCGACAACGCCGGACTATTTTGGCCAATTCCGATTACCTTATCCGCGCCTAAAGTGTTAACGGATAATCTTAATCAAGGGGATAAAGTGGCTTTGGTAGCCGAAGATGGCGAAGTGATGGGCATCATTACGGTTGAAGAAACCTATAATATTGATAAAGATCATGAGTGCCAGCAAGTCTTTACCACGACTGATCCTGAGCATCCGGGCGTACAGCAAGTCCTGCGTCAAGGTGAGGTTAATGTCGCAGGCCGCGTAGAAGTATTAAGCGAAGGCGAGTTCCCCGAGCTGTATCCGGAGATTTATAAAACGCCAGCTGAGACGCGTGAAATATTGGATGCCAAAGGCTGGAAAACAGTCGCTGCCTTTCAGACGCGCAATCCGATGCACCGCTCGCATGAATACCTTGCCAAGATTGCGATCGAGATTTGTGATGGCGTACTGATTCATTCACTACTCGGCGCTCTCAAACCAGGTGATATTCCCGCTGAAGTGCGTCAAGAAGCGATTAAGACGCTGATTGATAACTACTTTAGAGCGGACACCGTTATTCAAGCCGGGTATCCGCTAGATATGCGTTATGCTGGTCCGCGTGAGGCCTTACTGCATGCCGTCTTCCGTCAAAACTATGGCTGTAGCCATTTGATCGTTGGCCGCGATCATGCCGGCGTCGGTGATTATTATGGTGCGTTTGACGCGCAAACTATCTTTGATTATGTCGGCAAGGACGATCTGATTACTCAGCCATTGAAAATAGGTTGGACGTTTTGGTGTAATGCCTGTAACGCAATGGCGTCTGATAAAACCTGCCCGCATGAAGCGTCTGAGCATGTCAAAGTGTCAGGCACCAAGCTGCGTAAAGCGTTGTCAGAAGATGAAGACGTGCCCGATAACTTCAGTCGCCCTGAGGTACTCGCTATCTTGCGTAATTACTATGCCGGTATCGCCCGTGAGGAGCGTGCTGAAGTGAAGCTAACGGGTGCTTCAGCGGTGTAACCCTACTTGAGCCGCATCCGAAAATTCATAATATGAAGAAAAAGGTGGCAAATATATTATTTGCCACCTTTTTTATTCAAATTATTATTCAATAAGCCTAGCTTAGTTCTAGATTCGTCTTAAGTTTTTGATACTCACCAACGATTGAGGCGCCACCAGAGCAATAATAGTTTAATGCGTATTTATCATCACTATCTATCGTGAGCTTACCGTTTTGAAACTGTAGAAATACCTTACTGTCATTAGCTCTTGTCTCAAAGATAACCCCGTGCGCTTGATCTTGACCCATAAGCTTTGCTTGTCCATCAAAAGTACAAGTAGGCTTTTTCACATCGCTACGAGCACGCACCTTTATATTGATCTGCTCAGAGCCATTGGCAGATATCATTACCGCTACCCAATCATTACCTTGGGCTCTTTTCGCATAACCTTCTGAAGCATAATCACCGACAACGGTTTGTACGGCAGGGGACAGAGCGGCTACTGTTGACGTGCTAGCTGTCGCCACAGTATTAGTAGCGGATGAGGTGTTATTACAGCCTACTAGCGAAGCGCTGCTGATTATCAGAGCACTTAATATAGCGATCGATGAATAGGGTTTTTGAGAGGTATGCAAGGTCATATATAAGCCTTAATGCTTAGAAATAGAAGAAATAACAGGTTAGATTAAGGCAGCATAGCTAATAACGTAACTTATGCCAAGATATTCATTTGATAAGCGTTTTCGTCACTAAGCATTTTATAAGCGAGCTGCTAGCATAGCTTTCATTATCCCTTTCATTATCTTTAGAACCGTTTTCATTGATCAAGTATTTAGATAATGACTTATTTGGCTACCACTCAGCCAATAACTACCGTCATAAAACTTTTGAAAAGCGGTGGTTATTATTTCAAGGAGACGTCCATGCAAAGCAAGCCTTTGTTGTTAAAGTATTTATCAAAGTTATCGTTAAATGTGCAGTCATCGAAAGTCTTAACACCCGCTAGCGTAGCACTCGCGAGCCTGGTTTTGATAGGCTGTAATCAAACCCAAGCCGATACAAGTGCTGCGCAAGATATCAGTTTACTCAACGTCTCATATGACGTCTCACGTGATTTTTATAAAGACTATAACGACTTATTTGCCAAGAGCTATCAAAAACAGCATCCCAACAGCACAGTCAAAATCAATCAATCGCATGGCGGCTCAAGCAAGCAAGCATTGTCGGTTGCCAATGGTTTGCAAGCCGATGTCGTCACTCTAAACCAAGAGAGCGATATGGAGCTGCTGGTTAAAAAGGGTTTAGTCGCAACAGATTGGCAGCAAGCGCTACCAAATCAAGCGGTGCCTTATACCAGTACGGTGGTGCTGCTAGTACGTGCTGGTAATCCTAAAAACATTCAAGATTGGCAGGATCTGGAACGGACTGATGTAGAAGTCGTTATGCCAAATCCAAAAACTAGTGGCACCGCACGTTATGCTTTCTTAGGTGCTTATGGGTACGGTTTGCAGCACTTTAAAGAAACGCCTGAAAAAGCACCGCAAACCGATAGCTTTATCAAGCGACTGCTCGCTAATGTCGTCACTTATGACAATGGCGCGCGAGCCGCTACCACTAGCTTTACTCAGCGCCAACTAGGGGATGTGCTTATCACCACGGAGAACGAGGCGCGTCTAGTCGCCCAAAAATATGCGAAAGGACAAGTTGATATTGTTTATCCCAGCTATTCTATCATTATCAATAACCCAGTCGCTGTGGTCAAAGCTAAAAAAGGCAGTACTAAAGCGGCAAATACTTATCTAAAAGAATTATGGAGCGCGCCTGCGCAGGAGCTAATCGCTACGATGTATCTGCGTCCTAGTGACCAAACGATTCTTCAAGCGCATCGCAGTACGCTGCCTGTCATTGATACCTTTGAGCCAACGGAAGTCTTTGGATCATGGGATAAGATTATGGCGCTGTTTTTCGTAGAGGGCGGCCGCTTCGATAAGCTTGCGCAAGCTCATACTCAGTAAAGGGAGCTGATAAAACTCTAGCCACTGTTTATTTTGATATTCCATTTTGGCAGAAATATACACATATTCGTCATTAAAGATAATATGCAGACACTGTTAGCATACTTGCATGATTACTCAGCATAATTGAATGAATAATTAAATGAGCCACCAAACCTTTTTATGACGCTTTAATTCTCTACCTATTCGAGGCATTTATGACGACTTCTCCCAAAAGCTACTCTTTAAATAAAACCCACTTTTTTAAAAATAAAACACTGAGCGCCCTTAGTATCGCAGGCGTAGCGGTCACGCTTGGACTAGCGGGCTGTAGTAATAATGAAACAGCGGACGCGGCAGCCAGCGCTGATCCTGCTGCAAGCGGAGAGGCGCAAAACATTGAACTATTAAATGTCTCTTATGATGTGGCGCGTGATTTTTATAAAGACTACAACCCCATGTTCGTTGAGCATTACCAAGCTGAAAACCCTAACGCTAATATCAATATTAAGCAGTCGCATGGTGGCTCAAGTAAGCAAGCATTGTCCGTTGCTAATGGTTTGCAAGCTGATGTAGCGACTATGAACCAAGGCTCAGACATCGAGCTGTTACAAAAAGAAGGGCTAGTAGCGGACGACTGGGAGCAGCAGTTTCCGGATAACGCCGTACCTTTTACCAGTACGATCGTCTTTTTAGTACGTAAAGACAATCCTAAAAATATCAACGACTGGGAAGATTTGACCAAAGATGGTGTTGAGATTGTCATGGCGAATCCAAAGGTCACAGGCAATGGTCGCTACGCTTTTCTAGGCGCTTATGGTTATGGCTTACACGCTTTTGATAATAACGAAGACAATGCCCAAAACTATGTCAGAGACATGCTCAAAAACGTCAAGGTTTACGAGAATGGCGGACGCGCGGCAACCACCACTTTCGTCCAGCGCGGTATCGGCGATGTGCTCGTTACTTTTGAGAATGAAGCGAACCTCGCTGCCACTAAGTTTGGACAAGGGCAAGTCGATATCGTCTATCCAAACTACTCGATTAAGTCAGAGAGCCCTGTTGCTATCGTCAATGCGGTCACTGAGAAAAAAGGCACGACAGATGCAGCCAAAGCTTATCTAGACTACTTATGGAGCGAGCCGGCTCAGCAGTTAGCGGCCAACTTGTATCTACGTCCAAGTGTGCAAAGCGTCCTTGATAAAAACGGTGATAAATTACCACCAATTGAGACCTTCCGCCCTAATGATACTTTTGGCTCATGGGATGAGATTATGAGTAACTTCTTCAGTGATAATGGCGTCTTTGACCAGCTAGCGGTGAATGCTCCGCAGTAGTTCTGACGGGTGAATGCTCCGCAGTAGTTCTGACGGTAACAGCTCGCTATTATTATTGCCTTGATTTGCTGTCTTAACTGACCGGCAAATCCAAAATTTCCATTATAAATAAATAAGGACATGGCCACTTGCGCTATGTCCTTTATACCGTAAGCTGCCTAGATGCTCACTATAAAATAAAGAGCACTAAAAAACAAAGCACTCATGATGATGAATAAGTGCCCATAAAAATACAGACAGCGACGTAATAATTAGGATATAACTATGAGCGTAACGACACCTCCTGTCAGCACCTCGTCTAAACCGGCAAAAAAAGGTTGGCTTACGCGTATGCGTCAGCGCAATGTGCTACCGGGTTTCGGACTAAGCATGGGTATTACTGTTTTTAGCTTGTCGCTACTGGTGGTGTTGCCGTTTGCAATGATGGCTTATACGACGACGCAGATGGGCTGGTCGGGATTTTGGGACACCATTTCTCAGCCGCAAGTCACCGCTGCTATCAAATTAAGCTTATGGGTGTCGTTTCTTGCGATGCTGACGAACATGGTCTTCGGTACGCTCGTCGCTTGGGTGCTAGTACGTTACGAGTTTTGGGGCAAATCCTTGATTAATGCCTTAGTCGATTTGCCCTTTGCCTTGCCAACGGCGGTGACCGGTATCTCGCTTGCGACCCTTTATGCTCCCAACGGTCTGATAGGGCAGTGGTTTGCCAAATTCGATATTCAAGTCGCCTTTACACCTATTGGTATTTGGCTTGCTTTAGTTGTCGTCAGCTTTCCCTTCATTGTAAGAGCGGTACAGCCAGTACTCGCTGAGCTATCTGTTGAATTTGAAGAGGCTTCAGCGGTGCTAGGAGCCAATCGTATCACGACATTTCGTAAAGTTATCTTACCTGAGCTACTACCGGCGTTATTTATGGGCGCGGGTATGATGTTTGCACGCGCAACCGGCGAGTACGGCTCCGTTATTTTTATCGCCGGTAATATCCCAATGCAGTCTGAGATTTTACCAATTATTATTATCAGTAAGCTTGAGCAATTCGATATTCAGGGTGCCTCAGCAGTGGCTTTATTTATGCTCATGATCTCTTTTGTTATTTTATTAAGTATAAATATAGTGCAGTGGCGATTATCGCGCCGCGTAGGAGCACGCTAAGATGCAAATAGCCAATAGCTACGACTACCAAAGTAATCCCGCCACTAAAGATTCGCCATGGATCAGACGCACATTTATTGGCATTGCCGTGCTGTTTATGATTATCATGCTTGTCATACCGCTGCTTGCAGTCTTTTATGAAGCGCTAAAGGGCGGCTGGGATCTATACATCGCTTCACTAGTAGAGCCAGAAGCGCTACAAGCGATAAAGTTGACGCTACTGACGGCCGCTATCGTCTTACCGATCAATATGGTGATGGGTATCGCTATCGCTTGGTTGGTGACGCGCTATCAGTTCAAAGGTAAGCAGCTCGTTACCACATTACTAGATTTGCCGTTTTCAGTGTCACCAGTGGTCGCAGGTTTGATGTTTATCTTGCTATTTGGTCTTAATTCTCCAGTTGGCGGCTGGCTTGAAGGTCTTGGTTTTCAGATTATTTTTGCGGTACCTGGCATTGTGCTTGCTACCTTATTTGTCACTTTTCCGTTTGTCGCGCGTGAGCTGATACCTTTGATGCAGACCCAAGGCGACTCTGAAGAGCAAGCGGCCTTGACGCTTGGCGCTAGTGGGTGGCAAACGTTTTGGCATATTACTATGCCTAATATTAAATGGGCGCTGCTGTATGGTCTGATTTTGACTAATGCGCGCGCTATGGGCGAGTTTGGTGCGGTGAGTGTGGTATCTGGGCACATAAGAGGCGAGACTAATACGATGCCGCTACTGGTTGAGATTGCTTATAACGAGTATAACTTTACCGCCGCCTTTGCTTTATCTAGCTTATTGGCAGCGCTAGCACTAGTGACACTACTGCTGCAGCAAGTGATGACTAAAATGCAAGAGCGCAAATTTGCCAAGTCAGCGCGTCTGGTTGCTGCTCCTGAGCTGCCTGTTAGCGCCAATGACACACCTACAATGGATAAGCCTAAATAACAGATAGCGTAAGCCATTCATATTATAAGCGAATAAGAGATACACGTATGAGTATTGAAATTAGAGATGTTAATAAAACCTTTGGTGATTTTACCGCTTTGAATAATATCAATATCACCGTACCTACAGGTAAGTTGACTACCTTATTAGGTCCCTCAGGCTGTGGTAAAACCACGCTGCTACGTATTATTGCCGGTCTAGAGTACGCAGATTCTGGGCAGATATTGTTCGATGATTTAGATGTGACGGATATTCCAGTACAAAAGCGTCATATTGGGTTTATGTTTCAGCATTACGCGCTGTTCCGTCATAAAAATATCGCCGATAACATCGCCTTTGGGCTGACGTTATTACCCAAATCTGAAAGACCTAGTAAAACCGATATTAAAAAACGAGTGGCGGAGCTTTTAGATCTGGTAAAATTGCCGCAACTTGCCAATGCCTATCCCCATCAGCTTTCAGGCGGGCAGCGCCAACGTATTGCGTTAGCTCGTGCCTTAGCGGTGAAGCCCAAGCTGTTATTATTAGATGAGCCCTTTGGCGCGCTAGATGCCAAAGTGCGTAAAGAGCTACGGACTTGGCTCAAGGACATTCATCACGAATTAGGGATTACTAGTATCATGGTGACCCATGATCAAGAAGAGGCGCGGGCGATATCTGATGAGATTGTGGTTATGAATCATGGCCGTGTCGAGCAAGTTGGTACCTCAGAGCAGCTCATTAACCAGCCTGCCAACAGCTTTGTCAGTGACTTCTTAGATTTGGCTTAATACGACGCAAAAAAAGACCTATAGCTAGCTATAGGTCTTTTTTTGCGCTTCAGTAGAACGATTACGCCTTGTTCTTACATTCTGATGCTCTGTTTGAGTAGCGAGCTATCAGCTCGTTTATGCATCAGCGCTTCGAGCGTTATTCGTCTCTTTCACTGGTGCATTTTGTTCTTTTAGCGTCTGATAAGTCGTCTCAAGGATAGTGGCACACCAATCAGGCGTGTCATTCGCAACTTTATACCACATCCACGTACCATCACGCACACAGCTGAGAATACCTAGCTTTTTGAGATGGTTAAGATGCCGAGATATTGTTGGCTGCGGCTGATCTAGCATGTCTACTAATTCGCCCACACAGCGTGCTTCTTTTTTATATAAAATCTGAAACAGCTTTAGACGCGTAGGGTCGGACAAGACTTTGAACAGCTCGATAGGCTGTATAGCATTATTTGAGTTAGACATATAAAGGTCTCTTGAATGATAGATTATCTGCTCACAAATCTGTTCACAAAAAAGTCAATGATAGGTATATAAACCAGTCTGAGAAGAAGTGATAGGGTATCAATAAATATGGGATATTAAATCAGTAAATAGTCATAAAAGATAGTTAAGAAATAAATTATGACATTCATTAATAGTACTGACATAACTAGCATACTAAAAACAATATTAATGAGTATTAGGAATACCGACAACATCCTAACTTCTAGAATACTTAAGTGTCAATTTATAATAAAAATACCGTTTATCGGTTATTTAATACATTTCATACTGCTTATTTTATCAAATTTTGCGATTTAATTATATGTAAGTAAGTAAATATTTATAAGTAAGGCCACAAATTTCTTTAGTTATCGTCTTTTATGAGGGTTGTTGATTATTATCGCTGTAGATAGCGACTCCTTCTTTTAATAAAAGGTAGAAATACGGAAGACAAAAGAGCGATGAAAGGAGAGTTATAAAAGGTATTGTAAATGCTAATAATTATCATTATAATGATAATTAAGCCAGTTTGTAGTGATTGGCACACCAATAGCATTAAGAGAGTAAAGTAGGGGTAGTTATATGTACGTTTGCATCTGTAACGACGTCAAAGAAAAGCAAATTCAAGCCGCCATAGCTGCAGGTATTGACACGCTCGATGGCTTAAAAGAGACCCTTGATGTCGCCACTTGTTGCGGCTGCTGCGAGCCTATGGTCAATGACTATCTTGACGAACATCATGCCAAGCTCGATGTGCTAGCTTATGCGGTGTAGCGGTAGTTAACGCCTACTTTTGTTATCGCTGTCGTCCGTAAATAACTTATAAATAGATAGTAATACCTTAATCAGCCGTCCGTTACTTATCAGAGCAGGACGGCTTTTTGATTTGTGCAATAATCAAAGACTAAACTAAAAAGCAATAAACACAGCAGCTACCTTAGTCTGATAATAATTATCAGTTAGCATCTTATTCTTAGTTCCTAATATTACAAGCCCTGAGTTGTCTTTATGTTAGACTTATCAATTATATTTTAGCTTGCGGTGTCATTGACAGCGCTGATAGTGACAAAAGCGAATAATTAAAGGAGCGGGTATTATGAAAGGTAGCCAAAAAGTTATCGATTATTTAAATTTTTTACTAGGTGGCGAGTTGGCAGCGCGGGATCAGTACTTTATTCATTCTGAGATGTACGCTGAGTGGCACTATGGCAAGCTTTATGAGCGTATTCATCATGAAATGGAAGATGAAACCCTGCACGCGCAAGCAATCATTCGCCGTATCCTCATGCTAAGCGGTACTCCTAAGATGACGGTAAATGAGATCAATATCGGCAGCACTGTACCTGAGATGCTCCAGCTCGATCTTAATCTTGAATATGAAGTACAGCAGCACCTAAAAGACGGTATTGCCTTGTGCGAAGAAGATTACGATTATGTCACTCGTGATATCTTGGTGGAGCAGCTCAAAGACACCGAAGAAGATCACGCACATTGGCTTGAGCAGCAGCTCCGCCTTATCGATATGGTTACTCTGCCTAATTATCTACAAAGCCAGATAGCAGAAGTACCGCCAGAATTAACCCAAGGCTAAAAGTAGTGTAATAGGCTAATATCATTTGTTTTTAGATGCTTATGTTTTCAAATGCTTAGGAGAGAAAGATGAGAGGCGATAAAGAAGTTATTAGAGCCCTAAATAAGGTGCTTGGACAGTCACTAATAGCGATTAATCAGTACTTTTTGCATGCTCGAATTGCGCGGCATTGGGGCCTTGAAGCTTTAAATGAAAATTTTTACCAGCAATCTATTTATGAGATGAAATGGTCGGATGATTTGATTGCGCGTATCTTACTACTAGGTGGTCTGCCTAATCTACAAGACTATGGCAAGATGTTTATCGCAGAAGACGTGCCTGAGATGATAGAGTGCAATCTACGCTTAGAGCGTCAAAAATTCGATATCATTACCGATGCGATCACCCTGTGTGAGCAGCACAAAGACTATGTCTCACGTAAACTGCTCGTTGAGCTAAAAGACGGTAACGAAGAGTACGACGATTGGCTCGATACCCAGCAAGATCTAATTCGCGATGTTGGTGTGCATAACTATATTCAATCGCAGATTGATGAAGATCATACCCCTTAAATGCTAACAGTATGAGCTTTGCTATTATTCAGCCTTATTACCAAAAGCTCATGAAGCTTATATAGTACTGTCAATACAAAAAACCAGCCTAAGCCTTGCGCTTAGGCTGGTTTTTGCGTTTATTAACTTGCTATTTTTAACCTTACAATCACTAATCTTGTATGATCAAAAAAGTAGTAAGTTAGTACAAACCATCACCGTCATTAGACTTAAGACGCAAAAAATGCAGTCCCGAGATAATGGTCAAAATACCCAATACCCAGTAAGTCGTCTGAAAAGCCATCAACATATCTAGCTCCATACGTTCACGCAGCAAGTTAAGTACCGCTGCCCCAAAGGCAATCCCAAAACCAATCGCGAGTTGTTGATTAACTGCCATTAAACTATTACCGCTACTGGTTTGTGTGCCTTCCAAATCGCCGATAGTCAGGGTATTCATTGCGCTAAACTGCATGGAGTTGCAAGCGCCCATAATGATCAAAACAGGGATATACCATATCCAATAAGACGGATCATTGAACTGCGCTAAAATAATAATCAAGATACCTAGTAAAATAGTATTAACTACTAATACTTTGCGGTAGCTGTAACGCTGAATAATTTTGCTGACCCAAGGTTTGATACCCATAGCGCCAATAGCGATAGGAGCAAGTAACCAACCTGCCTGCGAGGGTGAGTATTTAAACACCACTTGCAATAATAACGGTAGCAAAAAGGGCACCGCGCTAATTCCTAAGCGGGTAAATAGATTACCAACGATACCTATCCGAAAGGTGCGAATACTAAACAAACTCAGTGGAAACAGCGGTGCTTGCCGGCGTTTAGCATGCCAAATATAAGCGCCTATTAATGCCGAAGCGATCAGCGCTAATAGCAGCCCATATAAGCCGCGACCAGTTTGTGAGCCAAACTCTACAGCTAAGGTAAAGCCGCAAGCCGCAGCGGCAAATAAAGCAAACCCTGCCCAATCTAAATGCTTGGCATCTTCAAATAAGTCAGGTACGAGTTTTTTACCCATCACATACCCGAGAATACCCATAGGGATATTGATTAAAAATATCCAATGCCAACTAAAATATTGCACGATATAGCCGCCGAGCACCGGGCCTACTAATGGAGCAATCAGCGCGGGAATCACCGCAAAATTCATCACCGTCAGTAGCTTATTACGCGGATAAGACTTGACCAAAATCAGCCGCGCAACTGGCGTCATCATCGCCCCGCCAATCCCTTGGACAATACGAGAGCCGATCAAAATATCGAGCGTAGGCGAGGCTGCGCACATCAGTGAGCCAATAGAGAAGATAATAATAGCGGACAAAAACACCTTGCGCGTGCCGTACTTATCCGCCAAAAAACCACTAATCGGAATAAAGATCGCTAAGGTTAGCGCATAACTGATGACCGCCCACTGCATTCTCAGTGGCGACTCTCCTAGGGCCTCAGCCATCTGCGGCAGCGAGGTATTGAGAATAGTCGCATCAAGGATCTGCATAAACAGCGCTACTGCTAACACATAGGGTAGAAATT
Source organism: Psychrobacter sp. 1U2 (assembly GCF_051847575.1). Classification (NCBI taxonomy): domain Bacteria; kingdom Pseudomonadati; phylum Pseudomonadota; class Gammaproteobacteria; order Moraxellales; family Moraxellaceae; genus Psychrobacter; species Psychrobacter sp. 1U2. Next base: position 59,564 of record NZ_JBPYDC010000009.1, on the reverse strand, counting down.
TATCTTGCGCTGGGGTTAGCGTTACCATAGTCGTCACTTTTTTATATTTTATTTACAAAATTATAGGGTACTTATAGGTGTTAAAAAGGGTACTGGTTCTAAAATGATAGTAAAGGATACTGAGAGCCAGCTAAATAATCACTACATTACAGCCCTTTTATCATGGCCTGCTTATTGAGTATAGTTGATGGGTCGAGAAAAAAACTCAATAACCGCTTACAATAATTAGGAAAATATTATGGGTAACCACCACTATAAACCTGCGAAAGTTTGGACGAATGATAAAGAAAACGGCGGTAAATTTGCCAATACTAATCGTCCAACCGCGGGCGCGCGCCATGAGCAAACATTGCCAGTAGGAGATGCGCCGCTACAACTTTACTCATTGAACACGCCTAATGGCATCAAAGTCAACATCCTACTAGAAGAGTTACGCGAACTTGGGATAAAAGGCGCAGAATACAACGCTTATAAGATAGATATCTCTGAAAACGAACAATTCGGCTCAGGTTTTGTCGATATCAATCCCAACTCTAAAATTCCAGCTTTGGTTGATTATTCGGTAGTAAAAGAGGATAAGGATGAACCGATTAGTATCTTTGAATCGGGCGCAATTTTACTATACTTAGCAGAAAAATTCGGTAAGTTTGTGCCACTAGAGCAGGGCCGAGCGCGGACTCAGTGTCTATCTTGGCTGATGTGGCAGATGGGCAGTGCGCCGTACTTAGGTGGCGGTTTCGGACATTTCTATGCTTACGCCCCTGAACCGATGGAATATCCGATTAATCGCTTCACTATGGAGACCAAACGTCAGCTTGATGTATTAGATATTCACTTACAAGACCGTGATTATATGTGCGGTAATGGTGAGCAAAGTTACAATATTGCTGACATTATTATTTGGGCTTGGTATGGCCAGCTAGTACTCGGCGATCTCTATGAAGGCTCTGCTGAATTTTTGCAGGTCGATAGCTATCAGCACTTGCAGCGCTGGGCTAGAACCATAGCGCAGCGTCCTGCAGTAAAAAGAGCGGTCGATCTTCCTCTACAGTCCATTCATTCCTAAGATTCAGGATTACTGTAAAGCCTTAAAATAAAACAACTTATTAAAATTAAGAGCCGATAGCTAAAGTTATTGGCCCTTAAAGGTGTGCCTAACTTATAAGTTAGGGCAGACGATAGTGAATGAGCAAGCTTAGTCGTTATATAGTGCGTCAATAGTCCGAAATAATTAGTAGCGATATGGACTAAATACTGATTTTGGGACGATTTAGTAGAACTTATATCCCTTTTGTCTATTACACAATGATATATTAGAATAACAAACGGTAACATTAAGCGTTTAAGATAGTAGCTTGTCCGTGTTAAAAAATCTGCACTTGTGTCTTACAGGTTTAAGAGTATCCCTTATGAAATATACTAATAATAAAATCAAATATCCTAACAATAAGCAAAAGCTCGGTAATCATACTAGTGGCGCTATTGCTCCTGCTACTTATAATCCTAAGAAGCAGCTTAAAAAGTATTTGGCATTAGGTTTATTCGCTGTCAGCACTATGACTATCAGCACTATAGGCAATACGGCCACCCCAGTAGCGCTCGACTCAAAAGACTGGCAAGTCGCTTGTGACAATACTCGTACTTGCCGGCTAGCAGGTTATCAAAGTCAGAATAATAGTGAGATGCCGGTATCCGTGTTATTGATTCGCCGCGCCGGTGATGCGGCAAAGGTTGATGGCAGAGTCAAGCTTGGCGGGTCTAAAGAAGGCTCAGCCAAATCATTGCTGCAACTAGGTAATCGCCACCGTATTTCGCTTATCATAGATGGCAAAGACTACGGCGAGGCGCAGCCGTACTCTAGCACCACCAATGATGCTGGCTTAAATACTACGCAAGTGAACGCACTTCTTAAGGCGCTGACTAAGGAGAGTAAGATCGAGTTTGTGCTTCGTAATACTCGCTGGGAGCTGTCCGGTGACGGCGCAACGGCAGTCATGCTAAAGGCGGATGAAGCGCAAGGCCGAATCGGAACGATTGGGGCGCTAGTGAATAAAGGCACTAAGCCTGACAGCCAAGCGCTAGCCGCTAAATCCGCCCCACAATTACGATTGATTGTACCGACAGCAAGAGCAGCCACAAAAAACAGCTTCAAAATAGAGGCCTCGGCTCTGACGGCTATGATGAAAAATACTCTATCAGATGCAAAGCGCGACTGTCCAAGCTTAAGCGATGATTCAGGCTGGCGAGTGAAGCGCTTAAATGGCACTCAGCTACTCGTCCAACATAAATGCTGGATCGACGCTTATAATGTTGGTCACGGTATGTGGGTCATGAATGACAGCGAGCCCTATAATCCTAAATTGGTCACTAACAGTGCCACTAGCTATGATAGTGGTAAGATAAGCTCCATTCAAAAAAGCCGCAGCCTTGGAGATTGCCTAGAAAAATCAGATTGGATTTGGACGGGTAGTCGTTTCGAAAAAAGCTATGAGAGCACCACAGGTCTTTGCCGTATGGTAGAATCTGGCGGCGCTTGGGATCTGCCGACCTATGTCTCAGACGTTAAACGTTAGGTTCGGTAGTATTTCTGATAATATTAGCACTGGCACTGGCACTGGTACTTAGCGTCTTATCTTCTAACTATCCGTATTATTGGTTAATGCGTTACGGTTATGAAAGTTAAAAAATAGATAGGGATAATACGCAAGCTATGATATACTACGTCGCCACGTTAGCTTCGACTGACGTGTATTATGAGATTGATAACATCGCCTGCGATTTTGGGTCTAGGATGACCATGAGTAATTGTTGCCGATGATTTTGTGTACTTAAATAGCTTTTATTGATAGCGCTATTTTTGACTCATATCTTATCTACTGGTTCATTGGGACTAGATTGGTTGTGGTTTGGATTTATCAGCTTTGGATTAAGTTTTGATAAATGGCTTACAGCAAACAAGGATAAGACACTCGGCACTACCACCAAAATACGTCAGACATCATGCAGATACTTTACCAAGTTAATTGGTAAATAGGCTGTTTGATGAACGGTTATCAGTGGTAGGCAACAAGCACGCTGAATTTACAGCGGCTCAACTACCAAGGATACTCATGACTGACATCTTATCTACTATCGCCGCAGAAAACGGCATCATCGAAAGCAACGATACTCAAAAAACCAACACGCCAGCAATAGAAGCTCAAGCCGCTACTACTGACACGCCTGAGACTACTGAAGAAAACCAAGTGACCTTTGCGGATCTTAACATTGCCAAGCCTATTCTGACCGCGCTTGATCGCAGTGGCTATACTAACCCTACACCTATTCAAGCGCAGGCCATTCCTTTTGCGCTAGCGGGTCGTGATTTATTATTATCTGCGCAAACGGGTAGTGGTAAAACGGCAGCATTCGTTATCCCTTTACTGGATCGTTTGAGCCGTGCGACAAGCTTTGACAAGCATACTAAAGCCCTTATTCTAACGCCTACGCGCGAGCTTGCTCAGCAGGTTCATGATAGCGTGCGTACTTACTCGCATGACATGCGCGGTCTATTTTGTGTCCCATTAGTCGGCGGCGCGCCGTATAACGGCCAAATTCGTGCCCTTAAAAAAGGTGTGCAAGTGATTGTCGCGACTCCAGGTCGCTTGCTTGATCATATCAAAGCCGGCCGTGTTGATTTATCACACCTAGAAGTGCTTGTGCTAGATGAAGCCGACCGTATGCTCGATATGGGTTTTGCTGATGATATTAACGACATCCTAAAAGCGGCGCCAACCGATCGTCAAACGGTTATGTGTTCAGCCACTTGGGACGGCCCAGTGGGCAAAATCGCTGCGAGCTTCACTAAAAACCCTGAGCGCGTTTCTATTAAAGTTGAATCCGCTCATATCGATGAAAAAGTATACTACTGTGACGACTTCAATCACAAAAATAAGATTTTAGACAAAATCGTTTGTCAGCCAGAGATGGAGCAAATCATTATTTTTGCTGCGACTAAGCGTAGTACCGAAAAACTTGCTAATCAGCTCAAAGATGATGGTCACAAAGCCAGCTTCTTACATGGCGACTTGCCGCAAAGCAAGCGTAACCGTATCGTCCAAGATCTGCGTAATGGCAAATGCAAAATCTTAGTTGCAACCGATGTCGCCGCTCGTGGTCTTGATGTCCCTGCTATCTCGCATGTTATCAACTATGACTTGCCGCGCCAGACCGAAGACTATGTGCACCGTATCGGTCGCTGTGGTCGTGCTGGTCGTACCGGTGTTGCTATCAGCTTATGTAGCATGGACGATCGTCCACAGCTAGCGGCGATTAATCGCTACCTAGATCGCAAGATGGAAGTAGAAGTTATCGAAGGTCTTGAGCCGAAGAAAACTTACGTCCCAAGTGAGAATAAACCCAAAGGTCGCGGACGTGGGCGTGGTCGCTCAAACGGTGGCGGTCAAGGACGCGGACGTTCAGGTGGCTATGCCGGTAAGTCTAGCGGCGGTGGTCAGGGCCGTAGTCGCTCAAATGATAGCAATAGTACGGGTCAACGCGCTAGCAACGACAGCGGTTATCAAGGCCAAGGTGCAGGCAAGTCACGTGATTCATCTGGTAAGCCAAAAGATCGTTTCGGCGGCAAGCCATATCAAGGCAAGCGTAGTGGCCCTAGCCGCGGCGACAGTACTAGTGCCCCGCGTGGGGATCGCGCTGCAACCGGACGTGGTCGCCCAAGCGGTAGCCAAGGCCGTCCAGCCAATCGCTCAGGCGGCAATGGTCGTCCAAGTGGGAATCGCGGCAACCGTGGTGGCAACTCGTAATAAGCCGGCTCTAAGCGATACAAATCAGCTACATCCATCTTGATCGCTTAAGTTAGTGCAGACGTTTCAATAAAAAACCAGATATCTAGTTAATAGCTAGTATCTGGTTTTTTTGTATGTCAATGAATAAGGGTAGTCTTATGAGACTCACTTGCGCTCATTTTCGCCCTTCTTTATACTGCAACGCTTATTCACTAACTCTCAATCCCGCTTGGAGCCATTAGATGCTCGCTATTTCTGACTTAAAGATAGACAGCCTGCCGTTAGCTTTTGGCATCATCATGGCGATTATTGGTTTGGTATTTTATACCCAAGGACTACCGGGCAAATTTTGGCGACGTTTTTATGCCGTACTGCCAGGTATCGTGCTGTGCTGCTTTATACCGGCAACGCTCAATAGTTTAGGGGTGTTTGCTGACGGGGTTGGCTCGCAGATTTATGGCTTTACCGCCACTTATTTACTGCCAGCAAGTTTACTGCTGATGACCTTGTCTATGGATGTGCCTAAGATATTGGGGTTAGGCTGGAAAGCGATTGCGATGTTTTTTGCAGCGAGCCTAGCTATCATGATCAGCGGGCCTATCAGTTTGGGCTTGGCAAAATGGGTATCGCCGCAGATGTTCACCGATGATACCTTGTGGCGCGGGTTCTCGGCTGTAGCCGGCAGCTGGATTGGCGGCGCGGCAAATCAGGCAGCAATGAAGGAGCTGTTCGGGGTTAGCGATGATTTATTTGGCATGATGATCTTAGTCGATACCACCAATGCGTCGTTATGGCTACTGGCGATTTTAGTTTTAGCCAAACATAGCGACAAGATAGACCGCCTCCTACGAGCCGATACTAGTAGTATTGAAAAAGTTATCAAGGCAGTGGAAAGCTACGAGCGCGATCATGCCCGTCCTGCTACCTTAAATGATCTGATGGTAATGTTTGGGCTGTGTTTTGCCATGGTTGGCGTGGCGCACTTCTTAGGCGCGCAAATTGCAGATACTTTTGCGCCTTATGCTTGGGCGGTACAGTATAGCTTTGCAAGCAGCTTTTTTTGGATGGTAGTAATTATTACCTTGATCGGCGTTGTCTTCTCTTTTACCAAGATTCGTCGTCTTGATCATATCGGCGCTTCTAAAATAGGCACGGTATTTATTTTTGTATTGATTGCTGCTATCGGTATGCAGATTAACCTTGCTGGTATCGTTTCGCAGTGGCGGTTATTACTCATTGGCCTCGTGTGGATGATCATTCATGTGGCTCTCATCTTTATCGTCGCCAGACTCATTCGCGCGCCATTTTTCTTTTTAGCGGTCGGCTCTAATGCCAATACTGGCGGCGCGTCATCAGCGCCTATCGTGGCGACTGCCTTTCATCCTTCACTAGCGCCGGTTGGGGTATTTTTGGGTATTCTAGGTTATGCGGTAGGGACGTTTGGCGGTTATATCAGTACGCAGATGATGCGCTTGGTAGTGGGGTAGCCGCAGTTATAGCTTATTTGTGGCACTAAAAAGGCAGCATAAATCTAATTTATGCTGCCTTTTTTTTAAGCTAATGAATAGTTATCTTTAGTTTTTAGGTTAAGTATAACCGCCAGCTATTCTTCTCCAAAATGAACAACCGAGCGAATGCTTTTGCCTTCATGCATTAATTCAAACGCTTCGTTGATGTCCTCAATAGGCATAGTGTGGGTAATAAAGTCCTCTAGTGGAATCTCACCTGCCAAATAACGCTCAACGTAGCCGGGTAGTTCAGTACGGCCTTTGACCCCGCCAAACGCCGAGCCTTTCCAGACGCGTCCTGTTACCAGCTGGAAGGGACGGGTGGAGATCTCTTGACCCGCGCCAGCGACACCGATGATGACCGACTCGCCCCAGCCTTTATGGCAGCACTCGAGCGCTGAGCGCATTACATTGACGTTACCAATACACTCAAAAGAGTAGTCGACACCGCCATCGGTCATCTCAACGATAACGTCCTGAATCGGTTTGTCATAGTCTTTGGAGTTGATACAGTCGGTCGCGCCGAGTTTTTTGGCCAGCTCAAATTTGTCTTCGTTGATATCGATACCAATGATACGGCTGGCTTTGGCCATTTTTGCGCCTATGATAGCAGCTAAACCAATACCACCAAGCCCGAATATAGCGACGGTAGAGCCTTCTTCGACCTTAGCGGTATTCATAACCGCCCCCATACCCGTGGTCACGCCGCAGCCAAGCAGGCAGACTTTTTCTAGCGGCGCTTCTTTATCGACTTTGGCTAAAGATATCTCGGGCAACACGGTATATTCAGAAAAGGTTGAGCAGCCCATATAGTGATAAATCGGCTCACCATCTTTATAAAAGCGCGTGGTGCCATCCGGCATCAGACCTTTACCTTGGGTCTCACGTACTGCCGAGCATAAGTTAGTTTTGCCCGAGCGGCACATTTTACAGACGCCGCATTCGGCGGTATATAAAGGAATCACGTGATCGCCGACTTGTACGCTAGTCACGCCTTCGCCAACTTGCTCAACAATACCGCCACCTTCATGACCTAAGATAGTAGGAAATACCCCTTCTGGGTCTTCACCAGATAACGTGAAGGCATCGGTATGGCAAACGCCACTGGCCAGTATTTTTACTAACACCTCACCTTTACGTGGCAGCATCACGTCTACTTCTTCGATAGATAGTGGCTGTTTTGGGCCCCAAGCGACGGCAGCTTTGGATTTAATAAATTCATCAGTAGTATTGGTTTGCTTTGACATAGCTTCGCTTCCTTCTTTTTAATTGTCTTAAGTTTTTGGGTTATGGCGACTATTTTATATTATTTCTAGGGTGATGATAATATAGTAAAATTGAAAATATCTTTTACAAGGTGGTAATAATCATGCAGTGGGAAGGGGTTAGTGAATTTGTTTATGTTGCCGAGTACGAAAGCTTTACTAAAGCGGCCAAAAGGCTAGGAATTTCCACCGCGCAAGTCAGCCGACAAGTGAGTGCGTTGGAGGCTCGTTTGAACATCAAGCTTCTCTATCGTACCACTCGTAGGGTGTCATTGACAGAGGAGGGGCGGCTATTTTATGAGCGCTGCCGGGTGGTGCTAGATGATTTGAGTGCAGCGGAGCAGGCGGTAAGTAATCTGCAGTCTAAACCTCAAGGTAAGATAAAACTAACCGCGCCTGTTACTTATGGCGAGCAGCAACTCTTACCGCTGGTGAATGACTTTATGCTGCAATATAGAGATATTGAGGTCACGGCTTTTTTGAGCAATCAAACCATCGATTTAATCGAAGGCAGTTATGACTTAGCGATCCGTATCGGTCATTTAAATGACTCAACTTTGATGGCTAAGAAATTGAGTAGCCGGACTAATTTTGTCTGCGCTGCTCCTGCTTATTTAGAGAAGTATGGTGCTCCGCATCATTTAGCGGATCTTAGTCAGCATCACTGCTTACTGGGAACGCTAGATTATTGGCGTTTTAAGAGCACTGGTAAAGAAAAAAAGATGCAAGTGAGTGGTCCGGTGCGCTATAACAGTGGCTACAGCTTGGTTGATGCGGCATTAAAAGGCCTAGGTATGGTCCAGCTTCCTGATTATTATGTCCAAAGACATCTGAAGAGCGGCGCGCTAGTGAGTTTGCTGGATCAGTACCGAGAGCCTAAAGAAGATATTTGGGCCGTTTATCCACACAATCGTCATTTATCATCGAAAATCAGACTATTAGTCGATTACTTGGCTGAGCATTTGATCAAATAATCTTCTAACCAAAACAAAAAGTCATCACTTGTCGTTGAGACATTTAAACGCAGATATGTCGAAGCCCTAGCGTCTGGATAAAACAATTGCCCGGGGGCGACTAACCAGCCCTCCTTATAAGCATCTAGTGCCAGCTGACTCGTATCTTGCCCGGCATCTACCCAAACGAACAGTCCTGCCTGCGTATGCTCAGGATAAACAAGTCCAATCTTGGGCAGCGCGCTACGTAGTCTTTGATGCGCGGTATACAGCTGCTGCTGCACTTTTTTAATCTGCCGACGATATTCGCCGTGCGTCCACAAACGGTGAATAACGCGCTCACCAAACTCTGGGGTATTTAGAGTACTCAAGGTTTTTATTCGCAGCATATCATCGATAAATTTATCAGGATACACCAGCATACCGACGCGCCAACCTGACGCCATCGACTTTGAAAACCCCGTGGCATAGAGCACGCGCTCAAACTGATCGAGACTGGCATAACGCAGCACTTGTCCACCCGGTACAAAAGTGGCATACAAATCATCCTCAAAGATATAAGCATCGTACTCGTGAATCAGATTAAGCACTTGATGGGCGCGGGCAGGATGCAGATTATAAGAGGTCGGATTATGCAGTACGCTATTGGTGAGATACAGTTTGGGACGATACGCGGCGAACAGCTTTTGCATGTGCTGGGTATTTGGACCTTGATGATCACGATCTACAGCAACGACATTTAGACCCTGTTGTTGTAGGCTGCTCGATAGCCAATACCAACCCGGGCCATCGACGATAACGGTATCGCCTGCTTGAGTCAGTAATTGCGCCGCCATTGTCACCGCCTGCGATACGCCTGCTGTAGTAATGACATTATCGACATGGGTATGCATGCCTTGCGTATTTAACTGCTGCACGAGCTGCTGACGTAGCGGCAAATAGCCTTGAATATCTCCATAATTATAAACAAAACTGTCCGCTTGCTGCGTCACCTGCCGGATCGCCCATTCCATCTTTTCATTACGCACCCACTCACTAGGCAACGTACCAACGCCCGGTGAGCAGTGATGTGGAATATCACTAAAGACTTGTTGCACTAGCCATCGCGTATCGATAGCAGGGTATTTAACCGCTTGTTTTTTGGCGTTATTTGACGGTACTGGATTTATTTGAGTACGAACGTAATAGCCAGAGCTGGGCTTCGCAATTAATACATTGGTAGCGACCAGCTGCTCATAAGCTTGTACCACCGTAAAGCTCGATATATTCAAGAGCTTGGCTAGTTTGCGTACTGAAGGTACACGCTGATTAGGCAAGTAAATTTGCCAATCAATACGCTGCTGTAGCCATTCAGCGACAGCCGCAGTCTTGGTTAAATTGGGATTGAGCGTATAGGTTTCGACCACGATGCGCCACTTTTGTTTTGTTTTAAGTGCTGACTTCAGCTTGCTCACTCCGAGGCAAAGTTAAAAGAGCAAACCAGTCAATTGTTATGTCCATGGTAACTATACACTTTGTTCACCAATCGTGAAACTGTATCGGGTCTGTTATGGGTATTTAAATTAAAGTTGGTCTTATCAATAACGTTCAGCACTATTAGGGTGAAACAGCAGATGGACTTAACCACGAGCTTTGAAGGCAGTATAACGGCATTAGCTATTTTTATGCTGATCAATTCTATTACGCCAGGTCCTAATAATTTGATGTTATTGCACGGCAGTATCAAACGCGGATTTTGGGCGTGTCGCTGGCATATGCTTGGCATTACTACCGGTGTCGCGGTTATGCTCTGGTTAAGCTATTGGGGTATGGCGGCGTTAGTGGTTAGTTTCCCTGCTGTTATGTTAATTATAAAAATTCTCGGTACGCTATATCTGTTATGGCTGACCTATCAAATGGCGAAAACTGACTTTGCCGCTATTATCAACGAAGCATTATTACGTGAACAACAACGTAAGCAAGATGGTGAGAGTGATATTAAGGTAAAAAGAAGCTTCGGTGAATTACCGTTAAGTTTTGGGCAGGCGCTGCTGTTTCAATGGCTTAACCCTAAAGCATGGACGATGACAGTAGTCGCACCGAGTCTAGCGATGTTCCATGCTGGCAGACCTTGGCTAGATAATTATGCACTGCTTGTGATGTGCGCGCTTATCAACATTTTATCCATCAACTGCTGGGCGGCAGGGGGTCATTGGTTACGCAAGCTAGTACATCTACCACGAGTAATGAAAGTAATTCATGCGGTCATTGTACTCATGACGCTGTACTGCGCAGTAACGCTTTGGCTATAAATCAAACCTGCTTAAAATCTTAACAATAATTAAAAACCATTATCTAGGATAACCCTATGACCCCAATCCACATCGCCTTAGCGGTACTCGTTGCCTTTATATGGGGTGTAAACTTCACTTTCATTGCGTGGGGACTTGAGAGTTTTCCGCCACTGATGCTGACTGCCATGCGCTTCTTCTTTACCGCGGTGCCTTTAGTGTTATTTCTGAAACCGCCTAAATTTAACCGGACGCTATTTGTCTATGCGATTGGTACTTTCGTACTGCAATATGCCTTTGTATTTACTGCCATGCATTTGGGTGCCTCGGCAGGATTAACCGCGCTGCTACTGCAAATGCAGATTTTTATTACCGTATTGCTAGCCTATTTTATATTAGGTGAGGCGGTAAGTCGCAAGCAAATAGCCGGTATGCTGGTTGGTGTATTAGGGTTAGGAGTAATTGCATTAAACCTTGGCGGCGATATGCCACTGAACGGTTTTATTTGTATTTTGATTGCGGCGATAGGTTGGAGCTTTGGCAATATTGCCTCCAAGCAGGTATCAAAGCAAACCGCCATAAGTACTACGCATCAGCAGCCTAACGTGTCTACTATCGCGTCTGTCAATACTGTATCGAACAGAACATCGGCATTATCTGCCTTAGCACTAGTAGTATGGGGTGGTCTGATCGCATGTGTGGTTTTGACGCTATCTTCTCTTATATTCGAGACGGAGGCCTGGCAGTTTGCGACCTTTACGCAGGCATCGCTAAAGTCTTGGCTGTCGCTTGGATTTATTGTGTATATCTCAACCCTCGTTGGCTTTGGTCTATGGGCGCATTTGCTCGCGCAAAATACCGCTTCTAAGGTCATACCATTTGCTTTACTAGTACCTGTATTCGGTATGGCAACCTCAGTATTGCTAATAGGAGAAGTGCTGACGTGGTGGAAAATGCTAGCGATGGTATTGATCTTATCCGGATTGATACTAGCAAACGTGAAGATAGGAGTTAGAAGAAAGCCTGTCATTACTTAAATCTATGAGCTACTAACCACTTTTGGATCGAATCATATAACTATCAAAGTTATCCTTTTGTCTATCTATGCAAGTATATGTAAGCCCAGACCGAACGACTCATAATTACTGTTAGAATACGGAAAAATAGATAATGACATATAGATAGCGACAGGATAAGTAATGACTGATAACAATAATAAAACCTCAAACCATGCCAATAACCAAGTTCAAGTCCGAGGCGCGCGCGTTCATAACTTAAAGAACGTCGATGTCGATTTGCCGCGTGATGCGCTGGTGGTGTTTACTGGGATATCAGGTTCGGGGAAGTCATCGCTGGCGTTTGGAACCTTATTTGCCGAGTCGCAGCGGCGCTACCTGGATTCAGTAGCGCCTTATGCTCGCCGTCTGATTGACCAAGTGGAAGAGCCTGATATCGATGCGATAGAAGGGCTACCACCAGCAGTCGCCTTGCAGCAGCAGCGCGGTACGCCCTCGGTGCGCTCATCAGTGGCGAGCGTCACTACCATCTCCAATGCGCTGCGTATGCTGTATTCGCGGGCAGGGGAGTATCCAGCTGGTCAAGAGATGCTCTATGCTGATGCTTTCTCACCCAATACGCCAGAGGGTGCTTGTCCGACTTGTTCAGGAATAGGCCGAGTATTTGAAGTGACCGAAGACTTGATGGTGCCTGATGCTACCAAATCTATTCGTGAGCGCGCGATTGCGTCATGGCCCGGTGCGTGGCAAGGTCAAAACTTAAGCCGGATCTTAACTACTTTAGGTCATGATATTGACGTGCCATGGCAAAAACTGCCCAAAAAGACTCGTGATTGGATTTTGTTCACCGATGAGACCCCAACGGTGCCCGTCTATCCTGAGTATGATCTTGAGCAAGTGCGAGCGGCTATTGAAAAGGGGGAGAAGCCCAATTATATGGGCACTTATATCAGCGCTAGAAACTTTATTTTGCAATCATTTACGACCACTCAAAGCCCGCGGGTCAAAAAGCGGGTGTCGCAGTTTATGCAAATATCGGTATGCCCAGAATGTCATGGCAAAAAACTCAAAACAGAGTCGCTATCGGTTACCTTTGCAGGGCTAGATATCGGTGAGTTGTCACAACTAACCTTGACGGAGCTGGCGGACAAGCTACAAAGCGCCGCCCATGCCAGCATAAATAGCCCAAACTATGAGCAGAACTATGAAAAAAATCCTGAAAAAGCCATTGTAGCGCAGCGCATTGCTAGCGACATTTTAGCGCGCGTAGAAGCCTTAACTAGACTGGGATTAGGATATCTATCGCTTGAGCGCACCACGCCGACTTTATCTCCGGGCGAGCTTCAGCGTCTTAGGTTAGCCACCCAAATTCGCTCGCAATTGTTCGGGGTGGTGTACGTGCTTGATGAACCCTCCGCTGGTCTGCATCCGGCTGATACGCAAGCGCTACTCGGTGCCTTGGATGAGCTGATAGCCGCTGGCAATTCAGTATTCGTGGTGGAGCATGATGTTAGCGTTATCCGGCATGCTGATTGGATAGTCGATGTCGGGCCGCAGGCGGGCGTGCATGGCGGCGAGATTGTTTATAGCGGTCCGGTAGCGGGTCTGCAGAACATTAAAGAGTCGTCGACGGCTCGTTATCTCTTTACTAATAAAGACAGCAGGAATAAACAAAACCTTAGACAACCTAGCGCTTGGCTTAAGCTTGCTGATATAGAGCGTAATAATATCCAAGGTTTAGAAGTTGAGTTTCCGCTAGGGGTACTTACTAGTGTTACTGGGGTATCTGGTTCAGGCAAATCAAGTTTGGTCAGTCAGGCGCTAGTTGAATTAGCCAATGAAACATTGGGAAAAAAAGCAGTGCTCGAAGCACCAACCGATGAGGTCGATTTGCTAGAACAAGAGTTTGAAGCGCCAATCGGAGGGCGCATTGTCTCGGGCATGGATAAAGTGAGCCGGCTGGTGGACATTAACCAAAAAGCCATTGGTCGTACACCGCGCTCAAACCTTGCGACCTATACCGGATTGTTTGATTATGTGCGCAAATTATTTTCTGCTGCCGAAACGGCGAAAGCACGCGGCTATGATGCGGGTCGCTTTTCATTTAATACGCCTAAAGGACGTTGCCCGAACTGTGAGGGTTTAGGGTTTGTCAGCGTTGAGCTGCTATTTTTACCCAGCGTCTATGCGCCTTGCCAAGTTTGTCATGGACAGCGTTATAATAATGAGACGCTTGAGGTGACTTATCGCGATAAAAATATCGCTGAGGTGCTGAGTCTAACGGTTGAAAAAGCTCATGAGTTTTTTGCCAATGAAGCGCCTATTTTGCGCGCGCTAGATGCTCTCTTGCAAGTCGGCCTTGGCTATCTACGTTTAGGTCAGCCAGCCACTGAATTATCAGGCGGAGAGGCACAGCGCATCAAGCTTGCCACCGAGCTGCAACGTATCCAGCGCGGCGATACGCTCTACATCCTTGATGAGCCGACTACCGGCCTGCATCCAGCTGACGTTGCTATGCTGATGGCACAGTTAAATGGGCTTGTTGACGCAGGCAACACGGTTATTATGGTTGAGCACGATATGCAGGTGGCGAGCAATAGCGATTGGATTATCGATATGGGACCGGAGGCAGGAGACAAGGGCGGACAGATTGTCGCTCAAGGCACGCCTGATAAAGTGGCTCAGTCAAAGACTAGCCGTACCGCGCCTTTTTTAACCTTATAAGCTTCAGCTTTATAAGGTTAACTCTGTAAATAAAAAAAGGATAAGTATTAGCTCCAATAATCATCAGGGCAGGCAGGCAGCTCTACTAAAGTATTGCGTAGCGCCTCCGACCAATGACGGCTAATCTTATTAAAGTGCTCGTCATCGGCTTCGATACGGCGACCTTTAGGCAGGGTTAAGCGATCGTTTTGATAGATTAAAAAGTCTATCGGCATACCCACAGACAAGTTGGAATGAATGGTCGAGTCAAACGATAGCATCAGCGCTTGGGTGGCATGATTGATATCAGTATCGTATCTGACCGAACGATCCAAAACAGGCTTGCCGTATTTGATCTCGCCCAATTGAAAGAAGGGAGTATCTTCTGTGGCTTTTATAAAGTTGCCTTCAGGGTAGATCATGTAAAGCTCAGGCTCTTGGCCTTTTATTTGACCACCGAGCAAAAAAGAGCTGGTAAAGGTACTACTATTATTATCGTTAGCCACCGCTTGTGCGTGTGCCATTACATTACGCATACATTCGCCCACCATCTGCGCGGCATCAAACAAAGTCGCTACGGTATTGATATTGCTCTCGGCGCGTTGATCGATATCGTTTTGTAGCTTATTAAACACCGCTTGCGACGTGGCTAAGCTGCCGGCGGTTTGTAGCGCCATAAAGCGCTCACCTTCAACGCCGTATTGATAAAGCTTACGGAAGGTAGAGATGTGATCGACTCCAGCGTTGGTACGCGTATCACTAGCGAAGATTAGACCGTCTTTAAGGCGAATAGCGGCGCAGTAAGTCATGAGTATCCTAAGAGTATATAAAAAGTAGTGAAGGCTATGATAGCCGCGTGACTAGTACTTGACTGTAAAGATTTTCGTAACCACCTCCTATTCTGACGCCGCGTACGGGCGCGGTATCTAAGTAGTCGCGGCCAATAGCAACATACACGTGCGAGTTTGGCTGGAACGCTTGGTTTGAGATGTCAAAAGTGTACCAAAAGCCGTCTATATAAGCTTCCGCCCAAGCGTGGCTAGCCATATGGTTTTCGGTATCGTCATACAAGTAGCCTGAGACGTAGCGCGCAGGGATTTGCTGATCTCGCAGTAAGCTCAAAAACACATGGGTATGGTCCTGACAGACGCCGCCCGCCATTTTGAAGGCCTCAGCAGCCGTAGTACCGACATGGGTAACGTCTTTGACAAAAGGCATGGTCATGATCAGCGCATTAGCCATTTTTTTTAGGCTATCAAGAGTAGGGGTTTTTAAAAAGGGCGCAGCAAACTCGCGCATCTCCTGTGAGCATTTAGTTAAGGGACTTTGTACGGTGAATAGCAGATAGGGCACATTTTCCATATCCTCAAGCCGCTCGGTGTCGGGGTTAATCTCAACGATACCAGAGGCCTGCATTTGCAAGTTATCATGGGTCTCATTACGGCTAAGGGTTAGCCAATCGTTACCAAAGCCGTCTTTTTGACTGACAGCGACTTTGGGCAGTAGCACATCCCAGCGGTGTATAATTTGGTGCGGCAGCTGCATCGGGGTCATACGGATATACTGTACACTGCGCTGCGCTTGTTCACCATAGTAGTAGTTGGTCTGATGACTGATTTGTAGTTTCATAATGTCCTCGTATTATTCTATTTATCATTTCTTATTAGGGTTACTTATGCACCTAGACACCTTGCTGCAAAATGATATTGAACTCACGGCTGATCAGCTTAAAGTCGCTGAACTGCTTTGAGCGAATCATTTGGTTGGTCAAACGTGTCAGCTCACGCCAGCGGGTATTTTCAGGGAGCTGGTTGATCCAGTATTTAAATTGCAGACTGATCTCGCTAGTCTCTTCATCGAGCAAGACTGCGCGCTCAAGCTGCTCAAAGTAGCGTCCCAGTTGCCAAAAGCAGGTCACCGTTGGATGCTCTTGCTTCATTGCGGCGTTACAGGCATACAGCTGCAGCGTTGCTGCGCGGTAAGTGCCCGCATTGGACAGACGCTTAATCAGGTTATATAGCTCTGCAGTGTCTTTACCAATGACGCCTTTTGCTTCTTGTACATTGGTCTCGATAGAAGTGACCACGCTTGGGATTATATTTTGTTCCAATTCATTGAGCATCTGTGCTTTCATCATTTTTAGCGCGCCGCTAGTATCAGCACTAAAGCCTAAGTTATGAATGAGATGCTGAACCTGTGATTTTTTGATATCACCATTGATGAGCTGCTTCATGATACTGTCATAGTAATACAAGCGCTCGCTATAACGACCGAGCCAAATCAAATAGCTCCCAGTGGATAGAAGCAGGATCATCGGTGCGTCGTCTAAATCCTCAAATCCTGCTTCAGTTGGCTGCGCGCGGTTGTAGTAGCTGGCATGATTGACAGCGCTGCTATCAAGGTTTGCTAGGCTTGAGCCGTCAGCTCTATCAGCCGTTTTATTCACCTGAGTTTTGCTAGTGTGAGGTTGATTTAACTTATCATCATCGACAACCCAAGTATCTTTAATGCCGCCGCCTTGAGAGGAATTGACTACTAATGAGCCTTCAACCATGGCTACTCGCGTGAGGCCACCTGGAACGATGTCGACTGAGCCATCGCCATGACTGAGTATGAACGGACGCAAATCAATATGACGCGGAGCGATACCGTCGATGACGGCGGTAGGATTGGTCGATAAAGAAATGGTTGGCTGCGCGATAAAGCCTGCTGGGTTTTCAAGCAAACGCGTGCGGTAGTCGCTAATCTCTTGTTTACTAGAGGTCGGACCAATTAGCATTCCGTAGCCGCCCGAGCCTTGGGTTTCTTTGACGACTAATTTATCGAGATTATCTAACACATAGGCGAGCTCATCAGGTTTGCGGCACTGGTAGGTTTCGATATTAGGGAGCAGCGGCTCTTCATTAAGGTAGAACTTAATCATGTCCGGCACAAAAGGATAGAGACTCTTGTCATCAGCGACGCCCGTACCTGGCGCATTCACAATGACGACGTTACCGGCGCGGTAAGCACTCATTAAGCCCGAAACCCCTAAAATAGAGTCTGATTGAAAGGCAAGCGGGTCAATAAAAGGATCGTCGATTCGGCGATAAATGATATCGACTTGTACTTTACCGCGTATGCTTTGCATATAGACTTTACTGTCCTCAACAACCAAATCATAACCGTGAACGAGTGGCACATTCATCTCATGCGCCAAAAATGCATGCTCATAATAAGCGCTGTTGAAGCGCCCTGGGGTTAAGATGACGATTTGTGGGTCATATTTGCTGGTTGAGCTGGCAAGACATTTCTTTAAGCGTTTCGGGTAATCGCTGATGCCCAATACCGGCGTATGCGCAAATAAATCAGCGAGCAGGGTTTCAGATATTGTGCGGCTCTCAAGCATATAAGAGACGCCAGAAGGGGTGCGCAAATTGTCTTCTAATACACAAAACCGGCCGTCTTCATCACGAATCAAATCGATACCGCTAATGTGCGAGTAAATCGGCTTATCGAGCTTAATTCCCATCATCCATGGCTCATAGCAGCCGCTAGCGTAGACGTAGCTTGCAGGCACGATATCGGCTTTCATAATAGCTTGATCGTGATAGATGTCGTGCAAAAAAGCATTCAAGGCGGTGATACGCTGCTTACAGCCAGCTTCTATGAGCTGCCATTCGCTAGCAGAGATAATACGGGGCACGATGTCAAAAGGAATCATCCGCTCGATATTTTTGGCATCGCTATAGACAGTAAAGGTCACGCCTTTACGATAAAAGATATTTTCGGCTTGCTCATTAAGATGGTTAATCGCATCCATGCTTGTATCATCAAGCCAATCGCCGACCGCTTGGGCAACGGGGCGATATTTGCCTTTGGCATCTTTTAGCTCATCGAAACAGGGGCGCTTTTCCAAAGGTTCTTTTAGATTGTCTTTTGGTTGTTTTGGGCTTTGAGATTGCGCTTTTTTGTCGTTCTGGTTCTGGGTTTGAGTCGCTTCTTTAGTCATAAATACCTCACGCATCCTTGGTAAAGTTTAAAGTTATGATGAACACAATAACTCTCCCTATATGACTTAAGACTATAACGCGTCTTTAGGGCAATACACAACAGAGGTTTGATATTAAAATTTTGTTTTTATTCGATTTTTTTTCATTCTATCGTTAACCCTAAACAAAAAGGGCAGCTCTAGTAGGGTGCTCATACTCAATTACATCACTACCACCAAGCCCTCATCCGCTGGAATATGACCCGCACAAACGTCTTTATAAACTTCTGATAGTCCTTCAATCCCATCTAGCTCTTTAACTTTTAGCCAAGAACTGGTTTTTTTGGCACATTGCATAATATATTCGCTAGTGCGTTTGTTGGATTCCTCAGCGCCTAACTCTTTCATTAGCTTTTGAATATAACTTGGCGCAAAGAACTGCTCGCTACGCTCCTTAATAATGCCACTCATCTGACGCGGCTCTTCCCAGTGAGTCAGTCCGACATTGCTCGTGAAGCGCATATTATCGCCTAAGTGGCTATGCAATCGGCTCAACACCGCAAAGTTAGCAGACATATCGACGATGACGGTAGGCTTGCTCGCATCGATTTGTTCAAGATTGTCATAGCTCAGCACGCCATCATAAGCGTCTAGCGAAGTTACAAAGTCCAAGTTAGGAGTTGATGTCAGTCCAATAACGGTAGGCGCGCCCTTGTCCTCATCAAGTCCATAAGCGAGACCAATGCTAGTCTTGCTCGACGCACTAATAATGACAACTTGCTCAGCACCATACCAGTTATGACTCTTAAGTAAATCCAGCAAACAAAAAGCCGTTAGATGTAAGACGGCCAGCAGCATACGCAAGTTATCATGAGCTGGGTCATAGCTTGGCTCATGATTGACGCGTTGATATAAGTTATAGCTTGGTGGTAGATGAGCGCGGCGGTCACTACCATCCATTAAGCTTAAGCCATTGACTCGGATAGGGGTGAGCACTAGCTCATGGGCAGGCGGGAAGTAGCCAAAGAGTCTATCGCCAACAGGGATATCATCACTGTTAGATTCAATAACATCAGCGAAACCCCATACAGGAATAATGCCCCATTGGTCAGCGTTTTCGCCGTTAGGCGCAAAGAACTGCCAGTAGCGCAGCTGATCACCCATCACCGCATAAGTGATGTTATTGGCGGTAAAAGCAAAGCGATCGACTTTGACGAGTATTTCGCCATGACTAATAACAGGCTTATCGGTTTTCACGATTCGTGATTGGGTTAGATCGGCTTTATTGGTTTGAAACTCTAGCATGTCTTCATCCTTGATATGACTTGGCAGCTATTTAAGCGCCGCAAATTTAAGTACCACAAACATACTTTATCATATCACGACACTTATCTTATTTTGACGGCTACGATTATGCAGCAGATAAATGCGATAAGTGTGGTTTAATTGACATAACGAATAGAACCAATGCAAGGCAAAGATATGTTTGAGATGATAAAAGAATGGCGCGATCAACGTATTTTGGATAATAGCGAATTCACTAGCGCTGACTGGCAGCGAGCAGCGGGGCGTATCCCAATACTTGAGCGTCTCACTGATGATGAGATGAACGAGTTATTTGAGCTGGCAACGCTGTTTTTGGCGGATAAATCCATTACGGGGGCACAAGGTTTTAAGATTACTGATAAAGTCAGACAATCTATTGCGCTGCAAGCCTGTCTGCCGATCTTACATTTGGGTCTTGAGTGGTATAAAGGCTGGTCGTCGATCATCATTTATCCAGGGTCTTATAAAAGCGAAGCCAAGAGCGTCGATGAATTCGGCATTGTCCACGAAGGTCAACAACATCGTAGCGGCGAAGCTTGGCAGCGCGGGCCTGTTATTCTGTCATGGAAAGATGCCAAGCATTCCGGGGAGCGTGACGGTCATAACGTCGTCATACACGAGTTCGTCCATAAGCTTGATATGCTAAATGGCCGTGCTAACGGGTTTCCGCCGATGCAGCCGGATATGGATCCTGAACGCTGGACCAAGATAATGAGCCGCGACTTTGAAGATTTTCAGACCCATCGTAAATCAGGCCTAGATCGTTATGGCGCAACCAATCCTGCAGAGTTCTTTGCGGTATTAAGCGAAGTATTCTTTGAGACGCCGCAAAAGCTGGTCGACGCTTATCCGGATATTTACGATATTATGGTGAAGTTTTTTCGGCAGACACCGCTATGATACATATCTAAATATAAATATAAGGTACTAGATATAACGTACTAATACACAAAAAGGGCAGTTCAACAATGCCCTTTTTGAATAGTTATCAGTTAAATCAACACCTTAAACCGTCCACTGATCAGAGATAATAGCGACTAAGTAGCGCTTACCTTGATACTCATCGAATACCAAACGCATAGCACGCCAATCCATGCCGCCATATTGTTCGCTACCATTGTGATAAAACTCAACATAATCAACGTTTTGATATATTTTACTTAAATTATCAATACTATTGCCGGTAGCTTGGCTGTCGTTGATAGTTAGGGTTGATTTATCATCGAATACATCTGCATGTACCCAAGTCTGCAAATAGTCAGGTAAAGGGGTGATTAAGGGCTTTCCTGAACCATCTTTTTCGCCCCAAGTGAAGCGAATGTCAGACTCTTGCAGATATTGAGAAAATTGAGCACGGCTAAAGGTTTTATCAGATTCTGGGCGCACATAAGCATACATTGAGACGCGTACGCCGCGTGTCGGATGAATATCATTAATAATGCTAGCATAGTTGCCATTAGCCAAAGCTCGTTGAATACGTAGAGCCTGCTGTTCAAGTGTCTGCGTCGGTGCTGACGTAGAGTTTTGATTATGGTGCGCAAGAGTGTTGATAGCTGCATTATGTTGTACGGCGCTGTTTTGCGCATTAATGGCAGACTGACAACCAACAAGGACTAATGGCACAGCTGCAGTGATAAGTTGTAAAGTATGAGATAGTTTGGTCATAAAATATCCTTAACGTGGCAAAAAATTATCGCAATGACTCGTTATTTATAATAACGTCGATAAGTTATCAAACATCAATAGTAAATGTCATACGATTAAAACATATCTGCTAAGTCATACTTTTGAAACTTATAGCGTGGTCTAATAATAAACTCAATATAGATCTAACTAAAAACGCTAAATAAACATGACGAGTATTAGAGTAATAGCTTCTACCGCCATAAGTAAAAGCCGTTGGTTTGTTTTCGCATAATGTATATTATGTTAAATAAGTTCTATTAGAGTGTTGATTCTACAATAAATATCATTCTATTGTTCGTCTGTCATGCCAGCCAGTGATTTTGATAACTTCCTTCTTATACTCTTTGCGTATCCATGAGCCATTGTATCCATGAGCCATTGTCGGTTTTATCTTTTTTGCTTACCGGTGTTTTAGCCATGTTTCTTTATTCTCTAGTTGTGATACTTGCAATTGGTACGATGATTGGTTCGCTCTATCTTTGTGAGTGAGGTAAAAAAAACGACGCTGTATGTTAATAATCACTATCACGATATAACGTACTTTGTGCTTCTTTGGCAAAATCCTCATAGCTTACGGTCGTTTGTTTGTCAGCTTGCAAGCTTTGTTCCTCAGCGACTTCTTGGTTACTTTGTGAGATTTGCTTATCTCCTAACGGATCGTCACTTTTTTTACTATCAGTTTTTGCACTATCAATTTCTATATTATCAGGGCTAGCGCTAGTATTTTCGGTTACAGCGGCTGTGCGGTTATCGGTTATTATCTCTTCAGGAGCTATTGGATCTTCGTTTGCAGTGGCTACTAGATCTTCAGTAGATGAGCTATCGGTAGTATTTAAGCTAAAGAGAACGGCGGCCGCTCCCAAGAGCACTAACACCATACTCGCCGCAACAATTTTTAGGCCACTACCCTTGTTAGTGAATATCGTGCTTAGAAGTTTGTTGTTCTTTTTTTGTCCTGAAAAATACTGTAGCTCCTCTTCACTCAAGAGGCTATGAGCTAAGCTTCTATCGATACTGTTATTCTCAATATTATTGACACTATTATTGATACTACTATCTTGAGCTTCATTGCCGCTATTGTCATTTGAATCGTGCATAGTACACCAATCAGTTTTAGTATTAATCGAATGCTCACTTATCGTCATAAAGCTGCAATGAAAAAAAATGCTACGATAAGCCTATCATAGAGCCAATTATTATATAGCCATAAAGCCAAAAACATCTAGATGAATGGCTACTATTTTTTAAAGACAAGCTCTTTAAGTGTAATATAGAGGTTTTTTGATATCTGCAAAAATAGCATTAAAGGTATCAAAACCCTGAGCAAATGCTATTGGTTACGGCATGTGAGTATCTAGGCGTAGTCAGTATGAAGGAAGCAAATATGGACTTAAAACAGCTAAAGGCCTTTATTGCGGTTGCCAAATTACAGAGCTTTAGCGCTGCTACCCAAGCTACTGGTCTGTCTCAGCCTACCCTGAGCCGTCTGCTGAAACAGCTAGAGCGTGATCTAGAGGTAGTGCTAATCGATCGCTATCACCGTCCACTGCAGCTAACAACTGCCGGCCTGTTTTTTTATGACAAAATAAGTGCTTTATTGATAGAGCTTGATGCCGTCACTCATATGACCCAGCGCCTATCGGCACCTAGCAAAGGCTTGAATATAGGCTTTGTACCCTCTGTACTTTATGGCCTGTTGCCTGAGGTTATTGCTACTTTTAAGCAGCAAAACGCTGATATCGAAGTGACTCTCAAGGATATCAGCTCTTATCAGCAGATAGAGGCGCTAAAGTCTGGTGAGATTGACGTGGGTTTTGGGCGCTTTGCCCATCAAGATCCTTGGATACAACAAATACTACTGCGCCATGAGCGCTACCTCGTAGCCCTGCCAAAGGCGCATGCACTAGCTGAAGTCAAGGAACAGCGCTTGCTGGATTTGGCCAATAGCCACTTGATTCTGTATCACCAAACCCACCTACCCGGCTTAATTAATACTGACTCTACTGCTGATGACACGAGTATGAGCACTCGAGATAAAAGTGCAAAACAAAGCGCCAAATCCGCTACAAATTCAGTGACTGATTCAGTTACTGAGCCGCTGTTATACCTATTTGCCCAGCACGGAATTACCCCGCTCAGAACCAGTAAAGTCAGTGATCTACAAGTGGCGCTCGGCCTCGTCGCTGCAGGAGAAGGCATCACCTTAGTGCCTGCAAGCCTACAAGTGATGCGAACCAAACAGATCAGCTATCAGCGCTTGATCCATGAAAACGTTACCTCCCCTATTTATTTACATACACTAAAAGACTTTACCCACCCAAAAGTATCCGATCTACTCACTGCTATCTATGAGATCTATGAGCAGCGCGGCATTACTTACCGGCGTCAGCAGTTTGTCTAAGGTAAGCTAATAGTTATTATTCGCAAACCTGCTAGGTGTGCTAAAGTCACCGAAAAAAAGCCCCTACAAACTTCAATCGACTATACTTTCTCACGAGTATTGCTCATTATGACATTTTCTAACTTTATGGGTCAGCTATCACAGGTCAGTGATAGCTTGTCGCCTGATGTAAACTGAGGTATCTATGACCACACAACGAATAAATAACCCTGATATAAATAGCCAAGACGATGGCCGCGCGCCTGCAGGTTTTAGTTGGCGAATTTTTGGTCCAGGTATCCTGATGGCAACAGCCGCTATTGGCGGCTCGCATCTGATCTCATCGACGCAGGCAGGCGCGATATATGGCTGGCAGTTAGCTATTATGATTATCTTAGCCAATGTCTTTAAGTATCCGTTTTTTCGCTTCGGTACTGATTACGTCTACGACACCGGCGAGAGTTTGATTGCCGGCTATGCCAAGCGCTCAAAAGGCTATCTTTGGATCTATTTTATTCTCTCGATCTTATCAGCCATCATTAGTACCGGCGCAGTATCTTTGATCGCAGCGGTCATCTTAGGCTTTATGCTGCCCACCTCAATTGGCCTCTCAACGATTAGCTTATCGCTCATCATCGTCGCAGTCTCGTGGTTATTTTTGATTGCCGGTCATTATAAGTTGCTCGATGGCGTGACCAAGTGGATTATGATTGCACTGACAGCAGCCACCGTAATTGCCGTCCTTATCGCAGCCGGCAAGCCTACGGTGATGACGGCTGACTTCGTTGCCGCCTCGCCTTGGAACCTCGCCACTCTAGGTTTCATCGTCGCGTTAATGGGCTGGATGCCGGCGCCATTGGAGTTTGCCGCTATTACCTCGATGTGGACATCGGCGAAGAGAAAGACGGACAATACCACCCATCGTCAAGGTCTATTAGACTTCAATGTAGGCTACGCGGTTTCGGCGATTTTGGCGTTGTTCTTTTTATCGCTTGGCGTTTTTGTGCAGTATGGTTCAGGCCAAGAGATTGAGCTAGTTGGCGGCGCTTATATTAATCAGCTGATTAGTATGTATACTAATACCATAGGCGACTGGTCGCGGCTATTGGTCGCCTTTGTCGCCTTTATGTGTATGTTTGGCACGACGATTACTTGCGCCGATGGTTATGGCCGTGCCAATGCGGAGTGTTGGCGACTGATCAAAGGTCAAAGTGAAATCAACAAAAAACAAATCGCCTTTTGGACGACTTACGCTATCGGCGGCGGCTTAGTGATTATTACCTTCTTTACCGGACAGCTCGGCTCTATGCTCAAGTTCGCTATGATATCGGCGTTTGTCTCCGCCCCTATCTTTGGTTGGTTGAACTACTCTTTGGTACGCAGTCATCAAAAGCTCTCTGCTGGCATGAACGCCTTATCGATTGCCGGTTTATTGTTCCTCGGCGGCTTTGCGCTCCTATTCTTGGCCAATCTTTTTGGTCTGCTCGGCTAGTGTGTTTCATAATCGGATAAAGTGCTAGTTGCTGTTTATCACTGCTAATTCCTACTATTTAATACTTAAAGTCCTTATAGCTAAGCTATAAGGGCTTTTTTGTGCTAACTGTCATAAAAACTGACCAACGCTCATTTAACCTTTCTTACGGTATAAAAAGCCACAATAATAGTAGCTATATAATTGTAACTAAATGTAATGGAAAACAGCTTGATTGCCCTATTTGATAAAGCAATTTGAATACTAAAACGATGCAATGAGCGAATATATGAATATAATTATTCAATAATTGAATACTATTAACTTATTTAAACAATCTTTTTATTAATTATTGAATCACTGGTGCCATTCTTACTTTGCAATAGTAGTGATTAAGTGTACTCTTAAGCGACAAACTATATCGCACACTCAAATTCATTACTTAACGGTCAGACTCTCTCTACGTTAAGTCATCTCCTCTATGCAAGGATTCTCATATGAGCTTATCAGCTGGCGCGCGCTTTCGTAATGCGATGCAACAACAAAACTCCAATAACCTGCCTTTACAAATCGCTGGGACTATCAACGCTTACACTGCCATGATGGCTACCCAAGTCGGTCACAAAGCCATTTATCTCTCTGGTGCTGGCGTGGCGAATGCCTCTTTTGGTCTACCCGATTTGGGCATGACCAGCCTTGATAATGTACTAGAAGACGCGCGCCGTATCACTGATGCCGTAGAGACGCCGCTATTAGTCGATATCGATACGGGTTTTGGCGGTGCCTTTAATATCTCGCAAACCATCAAAAAGATGGAAAAAGCGGGCGTGGCAGCCGTACATATCGAAGACCAAGTGGCACAAAAGCGCTGTGGTCACCGCCCGAATAAGGAAATCGTCAGTATCTCAGAGATGGTCGATCGTCTAAAGGCCGCTATGGATGCCAAAACTGATCCTGACTTTGTGGTGATGGCGCGTACCGATGCGCTGTCGGTCGAAGGTTTGGACGCTGCAGTTGAGCGCGCAGTTGCTTTTCAAGAGGCAGGCGCAGATATGATTTTCGCCGAAGCCTTGACGGATATCGAGATGTATCGTAAGTTTACCGATGTATTAGACATTCCTGTCCTTGCCAATATGACAGAGTTTGGTCAGACCGATCTGTATACGACCGAACAGCTATATAGTGTCGGTGTCGATATGGTGCTCTATCCTTTATCAGCGTTTCGCGCAATGAATAAAGCCGCGCTTAATGTCTATCAGCACCTATTAGACGACGGCACGCAAGAAAAAGTTGTCGATACGATGCAGACACGCATGGAGCTATACGACTTCTTAAACTATCATGAGTTTGAGCAAACACTAGATAAACTGTTCGCTGATAATAAGTAGTGTAGCTGTTGATATTCACCAAACTTTAGGGTCTTTATGTCAGTTGTTATTCATATTAAGAAGCAAACCTTATCCAAAGTCTCATTAGGCTGTGCTTTAGCTGCTGCGGTATTTATTACCGGCTGTAATGATACCTCCACTACAGAAGCGACAGAAGCGGTGGAGGAAGTCGACACCGTCAATGACACGGCCATCGTTGCTAATGATGATGCCGCTACTAACGCTCCTGCTGATTCAGATGAGCTGGTCATGACGACGATAACGCTAGATACCGTCGATCAAATGCTATTTGTACCGCTACTGACTAACGGCGAGCTGAGCCAAGAGCAAGTCAGCTGTCTCGAGGCTCGAGACAAAGACTTGGGTAAGGCGGAGGTCGATGCCTTTTATAAAAGCAAATTTAGTGATGCTGAGCTTGCCTCACTAAATGAGTTTTATGCCTCGGATGTGGGTCAAAAGCTACTAGACTTCGGTAATGAGCAGCTGCTTATTATGAACGGCCAGCAAGTCGCTACGCCAATGCCTGATCCTACTCCTGAAGAGATGGCTGAGATTCAGACCTTTATGGAATCACCGCTTGGCGCTAAGTATATGGAAGTCAATAACGCTGAAGGCGCTGGCAGTGCTATGGAGGTGATAAATAAGCCTCTCAATGCCGAATTTGAGCGTTGTAATATCGATATAGAGCTATAGAGTTTTAAGTAAAGTAAATCCGTTCACCCTATTAGTATGATTTTTCGTGAAGTTGTTTCGTTCAACCCCAAAAGCCACCAAAAGGAATTTAATCATGGCAGCACAAAAAGAGTTATCAGGCGCAGGTCTACGTGGTCAAGTCGCTGGCAAGACAGCCCTCTCAACCGTTGGTAAGTCAGGTTCTGGCCTGACGTACCGCGGTTACGATGTCTCGGATCTTGCAGATAAGTGCATCTTTGAAGAAGTCGCTTATCTACTACTGTATGGCAACTTGCCAACTCAAAGCGAGCTTGATGACTATCAAGCCAAACTAAAAAAATTGCGTGGCCTACCGCAAGCGCTAAAAGATGTGCTTGAGCGTATTCCAAAGGACGCGCATCCGATGGATGTGCTGCGTACCGGCTGCTCGATGCTAGGTAACCTCGAGATGGAAACCGACTTCTCACAAGAGAATGATAAGACTGACCGTATGCTCGCGGTATTTCCCTCTATCATTAATTATTGGTACCGCTTCACGCACGACAATGAGCGTATCGAGACAGAAACTGATGATGATACCATTGGTGGTCATTTTCTGCATTTGCTCAAGGGTGAAAAACCAAACGAGCTACATACTAAGGTGATGAACGTCTCACTTATTCTGTATGCTGAGCACGAGTTCAATGCGTCAACCTTTACCGCGCGTGTCTGTGCGTCTACCTTGTCTGACATCCACTCATGTATCACAGGCGCGATCGGCTCCTTGCGTGGTCATTTGCATGGCGGCGCGAACGAAGCAGCAATGGATATGATCGAAGGCTTTAGCTCGCCTGATGAAGCTGAAAAAGAGATGATGGCCATGCTTGAGCGTAAAGATAAGATCATGGGCTTTGGTCATGCCATCTATAGTGAGTCTGATCCACGTAATGTCGTGATCAAAGGTTGGGCAGAAAAATTAGCTAAAGATGTCGGCGATACCGTGCTCTATCCTGTTTCTGTTCGTGCCGAAGAAGTGATGTGGCGCGAGAAGAAATTATTCTGTAATGCGGACTTTTTCCATGCTTCCGCTTATCACTTTATGGGTATCCCGACTAAACTATTTACGCCCATATTTGTGTGCTCGCGTCTAACCGGTTGGGCGTCTCACGTTTTTGAGCAGCGCGCTAATAACCGTATCATTCGCCCAAGTGCAGAATATACCGGTGAAGAGCTACGTCCTGTGCCTGATATAAGTGCTCGTTAGTATTTTGAGTATTTGTGACAGAAAATAGAGTTGTAGGATGGGTTAGCAAAGCGTAATCCGACTAGCCCTCCTTACAATTTATTTTAAATCTACCCTACCCTTTATTTAGCAAAGTCTATATTTAATAGGTTTTTTGAAAATAAATTTTGCTAAATAAACTATCTCTAAAAAACCTCTCTTAAACCTCTTATACACCTACAAAGGAAAGCACGCCATGAGCGATGATAGCAAGCAGCCTTTAACGCAAGTTAATCCGCAAACCATGAATGAGCAATACAAAAAACCACTTCCCAATACTGACTTGCATTATTTTGACGTCGAGCAAGCCGTCAACGAGATTGAGCCGGGCGCTTATGCCAAGCTACCTTTTAGCTCAAAGGTGCTGTGTGAAAACCTTGTGCGCCGTTGTCCGCCAGAGGATCTGACCGAAGCGTTATCGCAGCACATCTACCGTAAGCAAGAGGTTGACTTTCCTTGGTATCCTGCCCGTGTCGTGTGCCACGATATCTTAGGCCAGACCGCCTTTGTTGATCTTGCAGGTCTGCGCGATGCCATCGCGGCGGAAGGTGGCGACCCCTCCAAAGTCAATCCAATCGTACCGACTCAGCTCATCGTCGATCACTCATTAGCGGTTGAGCACGCAGGTTTTGAAGAGGACGCTTTTGAGAAAAACCGCGCAATTGAAGAGCGCCGTAACGAAGACCGTTTTCACTTCATCAACTGGTGCCAGTATGCCTTTGATAACGTCAACGTCGTACCGCCGGGTAACGGCATTATGCACCAAATCAACCTAGAAAAAATGTCGCCTGTGGTACAAGTTGTTGCCGACCAAAACGGTGACGCGGTGACGTTCCCTGATACTTTAGTCGGCACGGATAGCCATACACCGATGGTCGATGCCCTTGGCGTTATCTCTATCGGGGTCGGCGGACTTGAGGCCGAAAGCGTCATGCTGGGTAATCCTTCCTATATGCGCTTGCCGAATATCGTTGGCGTTGAGCTAACCGGTAAGCTGCAAGAAGGTATTACCGGTACGGACTTGGTCCTCGCGATGACTGAGTTCTTACGCGAGGAAGGCGTGGTTTCCGCCTATCTAGAGTTCTATGGTGAAGGCGCTCGTAACTTAACCGTTGGTGATCGTGCCTCTATCTCGAACATGACCCCAGAGTATGGCGCAACCGCTGCGATGTTCTCTATCGATGAGCAAACCATTGATTATCTACGTCTAACGGGCCGTACTGAGCAACAAATAAAAACCGTTGAAGCGTATGCTAAGCAAACCGGGCTTTGGGCTGATGGTATGGTCGACGCTGAATACGACCGTGTACTACATTTTGACTTATCCAAAGTCGTGCGTAATATCGCCGGACCCTCGCGTCCGCACGCGCGCGTCTCAACCACTGATCTGGTTAAAGAAGGTATCGCGCACGGCGAAGGTAACAAGCTGCCTGAGCCAAAAGATGGCCTAATGCCAGATGGTGCGGTTATTATCGCCGCTATCACCAGCTGTACCAATACTTCTAACCCTCGTAATATGGTAGCAGCTGGCATCGTAGCCCGTAATGCCGTCGAAAAAGGCTTATTGCGCAAGCCTTGGGTTAAGTCATCCTTAGCGCCAGGCTCCAAAACCGTTAAGCTGTATTTAGAAGAGTCTGGTCTACTACCTGAACTGCAAACCTTGGGCTTCGATGTCGTCGCCTTTGCTTGTACCACTTGTAACGGTATGAGCGGTGCGCTTGATCCTGAAATCGAGCAAGAAATCATCGACCGTGATCTATTTAGTACCGCCGTACTCTCAGGTAACCGTAACTTCGATGGTCGTATCCATCCATACGCCAAGCAAGCGTTCTTAGCGTCACCGCCGCTAGTCGTTGCTTATGCTATCGCCGGTAATATCCGTTTCGATATCGAAAAAGACTCGCTTGGCAAAGATCAAAATGGTAATGATGTCTATCTAAAAGATATCTGGTTTGATGACGCGGAAGTTGATGCTATCGTTAAAGCTTCGGTTAAGCCAGAACAGTTCAACGAAGTCTACATCCCAATGTTCGATGAGGCCAAAGCTGAGGCAGGACGCAACGAGGCGTCCGTCATCGATCCACAGTACGACTGGCGTGAAATGAGTACGTATATTCGTCGTCCGCCGTATTGGGAAGGCAAAATGGCGGCGATGAATCGTCTAAAAGGTTTACGTCCATTAGCGGTACTCGGCGATAACATCACCACCGATCACATGTCGCCATCCAATGCCATTATGGGCGATTCTGCTGCTGGCGAGTATCTCGATACGATGGGTCTGCCTGCCGAGGACTATAACTCTTATGCGACGCATCGCGGCGATCACTTAACTGCGCAGCGTGCGACTTTTGCCAATCCTAAGTTATTGAACGAGATGGTACGTGACGAAGACGGCAGCGTCATTCAAGGCTCACTCGCTCGCGTTGAGCCAGAAGGCCAAGTGATGCGTATGTGGGAAGCGATCGAGACTTATATGAATCGTGAACAGCCACTTATCATTATCGCTGGTGACGGCTATGGTCAAGGCTCAAGCCGTGACTGGGCCGCTAAAGGTGTGCGTCTCGCTGGCGTGGAAGTCGTCGTCGCAGAAGACTTTGAGCGCATTCATCGCCAAAACTTAGTTGGTATGGGCGCCCTTCCCGTACAGTTCAAAGAAGGCACCAACCGTGAGACGCTAAACATCGACGGTACAGAAGTCTTCGATATCAAAGGTGAAGTATCCGCTGGCGGCGAGATGACGTTAGTGATTCATCGCACTGATGGTACAGTCGATAAAACGCCTGTTATCTGCCGTTTAGATACGGCTGATGAAGTGAAGATGTATAACTCTGGCGGTATGCTACAACGCTTTGCGAAAGAGTTTATCGAAGGAACGATTGATATTGCTTAGTTTTTGGCGTGAACGCTAATAATTAGTAAATGAGCCGATGTTGTATAGAAATATGGCATCGGCTATTTTATGCTTATTGATATACTTTTATAAATAGCGTAACATGTACTATTAACTGTACAAGTATTGGAGACTGTTATGAGAGTGATTAGTTTTTCAGAAGCGAGAAAGCATCTAAAATCGGTTTTAGACACCGTTAATGATGATGCCAATGCCACTATCGTGACTCGCCGTGATGCAGATGATGCTGTGGTCATGTCCCTTGATTACTACAACAGCCTGATGGAAACTGTCTATTTATTAAAATCTCCTGCTAATGCAGCTCATTTAGCAAAATCAATTGCGCAATATCAAGCTGGCAAGACAGCAGAGCATAATCTAATAAATGATGCAGATATAGATGACGCTGACCTCAATATCAATAGTGAAAACAATACTGAAGATGCTTAATATGATAATGAGTAAAAGGCTATGAGTGAACAGTTAGCGTGGACGGATGCGGCTTGGAAAGATTATCTATATTGGCAGTCGCAAGATAAAAAAACCCTTAAACGTATTAATAAGTTGATCACTGACTGTAAACGAAATCCATTTGAGGGCATTGGCAAGCCAGAACCTTTAAAAGAAAATCTATCAGGATTTTGGTCTAGGCGTATCAATGATGCCAATCGTTTAGTCTATGCCGTTGACGATCATTACCTAACTATTATTTCTTGTCGCTATCATTATTAAGACAATCTATTTTATTCAAGCTCATAAGGCTCAACTTTATCAGCCTCAACTTCCTCTAGAGCGATTGTTAATTGACGGACAAATTCATAAGACAACTCAGGATTATCTTGCATAATCCGCTCAATTTTAGCTGATCTTTCGTTTGGCATTTTATCCATATCCATGATGATCTCTATCTTTAGCTACTTTATCTTTATTCATATTAGCAATAAAACATAATTAAATCATAACTATATTAAGGACTCCCACAATGACCCAACCAAAATTCTCTCCGCAAATATCAGTCCCCGTGACATATATGCGCGGTGGTACTTCTAAAGGCACGTTCTTTAAATTATCCGACTTACCGGAGCGTTGCCAAGTTGCTGGCAAGGCACGCGACAATTTTTTATTGCGCGTTATCGGTAGTCCCGACCCTTATGGCAAACAAATCGATGGCTTAGGTAATGGCAGCTCTAGTACCTCAAAGACGGTAATTTTGTCTGAGGCAAAACAAGCCGATCATGATGTTAATTATCTGTTTGGACAAGTCAATATCGCAAAGCCGATGATTGATTGGGCGGGTAACTGCGGTAATTTAACCGCAGCGGTTGGCGCTTGTGCGATTAATATGGGTATCGTTGATGCGGCAAAAGTAGCGACCAGTAGCGAAACTGGCATTTGTGAAGTACGTATTTGGCAAGAAAATATCGGCAAAACCATCATTGCTCATGTGCCAGTCTATAAAGACGAGAATGGTCAAGTGCAAGTACAAGAAACGGGCGATTTTGAATTAGACGGAGTCACTTTTCCTGCTGCTGAGGTTAAGATTGAATTTATAGATCCCGTCGATTCCTCAAGTGATATGTTTCCAACCAATAATCTCGTCGATGATTTTGATGTCTCAGGTTGCGGCTTAAATAAAGATAGCGTTAAAGCCACTTTTATTAGCGCCGGTATTCCTACTATTTTTATGAAAGCAGAAGATTTAGGATTTAGCGGTACTGAATTGCAAGGCGACATTAATAGTAATAGCGAGCTACTGGCTAAACTAGAAAACATCCGTGCTCGCGGCGGTGTCGCTATGGGACTATTTAAAGACGAGTCTGAGGCGCAAGCGAGCCAACATATTCCTAAGATCGCTTGGGTTGCTCCAGCGGCGAGTTACACCGCATCGAGTGGTAGTGAAGTTGCCGCTAGCGATATTGACTTAGTAGTACGTGCCATGAGTATGGGGCAATTACATCATGCGATGATGGGCACCGCAGCGGTAGCGATTGCCGCGGCTGCTACTACGCAAGGGACACTAGTTAACGAAGCGGCTGGCGGCGGTAGTCTTAGCGAAGTACGTTTTGGTCATCCTTCTGGTACGTTATTAGTCGGCGGTAAAACGGAGCAAGTCGATGGGCGCTGGCAAGCCAAAAAAGTCTCTATGAGCCGCTCTGCGCGTCGTATTATGATGGGAGAAGTTTTTGTACCAGCGAATGCGTTTTAAGTCGCAATATTAAGCTACTGTTTTAGTCTCACCATATATCATTAACATACCACCAAGAGTAACTAAAGCTAAGCCGGCGATTTTGTAAATATCTATTGCTTTAACTTCTAAACCAAACAATCCCGTTTGGTTTAGAATCAGGGCAAAATACATTTGTCCAAGAAAGACCCAAAGCAGTGTATTTCCTGCACCAATTTTGGGCGCGGCAATAAACATAAATAAAATATAAAAGCTGCCCAAAAGACCCGGCAGCCACATCCACCAAGTAGCATTTTCTATAATGGGTGGCTTAATACCTCCACTCATTACATACGATAGCAATAAAGAAGCTAACGCCCCACCTAAGTACAAATAAAAGGTAGATTGTATTTGCGAAGCCTGTGTACTTTCTCGAAAAGCGTTAACGATAGCCAATTGTAGCGGAACAATAGCTCCGCCTAAAAGGCTTATCAAGACGTAAGGAAGGATTTTCAAACGTTTACTACCCAAGAGATAAATACTTAGTATAACTAAATAATATCAATATTAGCTTGCGAATATAGATTTTTAACAGCGATTACTTTACCCTACTAAAATGCCAACCACTCCTAATCTCAGCAAATCCCCTTTTAAAAAGCCGCCAGTTAAAAAGACTGAGCGGCGGGCGCTACTTTGGAATATCCTAAAAAAGCTCGCTGTCTTTGCCGCGCCTTATAAAATACTGATTGTGGCTACCTTAGTATTGACGGTGTTAGGCTCTTTTACCGCCCAGGTTAATGCTTTTGTATTGAAATACACCGTCGATACTTTAACTGAGATTGCCGCTCTAGCCGATCCTTGGCAGGCAGGTTTGCGTATGCTGGGTATTATTAGCGCGGTACTATTAACCAAAGAGATACTGTCGATATTTATCTCTTTCGGTCAGCGCTTTTTTGGCGAGAAAATTCGTATCAATCTATCGCGGGATTTATCGCAAAAGATCATCGAGCGTATTCTTACCTACCGTATGGCGTTTTATACCAGTAGCGAGAATGATAGCGGTAAGCTGCAAACCCGTATCGATTATGGCGTGATGAGCCTGACCAGTCTGGTGCAAAACTTCTTTATCGATATGCTACCGCTGTTTGCCAGTGCCATTGTCTCGCTTATTATCATGTTCTCGACTAACTTTTGGATTGGCCTCGTTGGTCTAATTATTATTCCGATTTACTTCTTTATTAGTCAAAAGCAAGCCCGGCGTCTGCAAGGCTTTCGCAGACAGATGCGCGGCTTTCGGGAAGCCAAAAGTGGTTTGGTTATTTCACTGATTAACTCGATTAGCGTGGTCAAATCCTTCGTTCGCGAGCCTATTGAAGCGGATAAACATTGGACCATTCAGCGCGACATGACTGATAATCAGCTGCGTATTCGCAGTATTGGCTTTATCTATGACGCAGTAAAGACCTTTATCGAGCAGATTGGTATTGTCGTTATTATCCTATTGACGGCCTATTTTGTCCTGCAGGGTCAGATGACCATCGGTATGATTTTGTTCCATGTACTACTGTTTCAAAACGTCGCCGCCCCTATCCGTCAATTGCATCGTATTTACGATCAAATTAATAACGCTTTAACTTATGCTGAAGGTTTTTTTGAGATATTAGAAGATGACAAACAAGTTGAAAACATAAAGGGTATCAGTAGCAAAAACCTAAAAGGTCATATCGAGCTTAAAAATGTCGATTTTACTTATCCAAATGGTACTCAAGCATTAAAAGACGTCAGTTTTGAGATTCGCCCTAATCGCATTACCGCGCTTGTGGGGCTAAGTGGCGCAGGTAAGAGTACGATTATCAATTTATTAGTCAAATTTTATGAACCAGATGCAGGCATGATTTGCTTAGATGGACATGACCTAAAAGATTGTGATACTCATGATTTACGTCAAAATATCGGTCTGGTATTACAGAGTAATCATATTTTCTCAGGGACTATCAGCGAAAACATTCGCTATGGCGATATGAATGCGACGCTAGATGAGATCATAGTCGCCGCAAAAAAAGCTTCTATTCATGAACAAGTGATAAAGCTTGCAGATGGTTATGAGAGTACGGCCAAATCCTTATCAGGAGGTCAGCAGCAGCGTATTGCGCTGGCTAGAATGTTCTTAAAAGATCCGCCGATTGTATTCTTAGATGAGCCGACCGCGAGCCTCGATGCTATCGCCAGTCAGCAAGTCAAAAAGAGCTTGGATCTGATCAAACAAGATAGAACCGTGATTATGGTGTCGCATAATATTGCGCAGATTATCGACGCCGATGATTTAGTCGTTATTGAAAACGGTCAAGTGGTCGAGACTGGTACGCATGAAGCGCTCTATGATAAAGGCGGTAAGTACTATGAAATCTTCAGTGCCATGTCTGATAGCTTAAATTTGGACAAAATCAGTCAGACGATTAATCATACGGCTGATACTTAAAATCTGGATGGTTGATAAGACTTTATGTCGCTATAATGCGCTTTTATCTTTTAATCCTGTACCACCTTTACTCTCTCAATCTGATAACCCACTTGTATAAAGCAGCCCCATTATGACCGCTATGTTTGCTATAAAAACTTTCGATGAGTTAACCTCAGTTGATATTTATCACATCTTAAAAGCGCGCTCGCAGGTGTTTGTGGTGGAGCAAAACTGCGCTTATCAAGATATGGATGAGCTAGATTTTGACTGTTTACATCTGGTCGCACATCAGAACGAGTCGCTCGTTGGCTACTGCCGTATTATTCCACCAGAGTATAATACTCTTAGATCTAATCTTGGTGTCACTGACGATGATCAGCTCAATACGGCTATGTCTGCTATCGGACGTGTATTAGTAGTATCAGCGTACCGAGGCCAAGGGCTAGCGCGGCAGATAATGACTCAAGCCATCGCCCATTGCCGCAAAAAATATGGCAAGAAGCGCCCTATTATAATCTCCGCACAGACTTATTTGCTCAGCTTTTATCAGTCATTAGGGTTTGTGCCGGAAGGTGATTATTACCTTGAAGATAGTATCGAGCATGTGAATATGGTGCTACGAGTCGCTAAGAAAACTAAGATCAAAAAAATTAGTAATACAACTACCAGTACGACTTCAAAGGTTTTAAGCGCTCTACTTTTTATATTGGTTGCACTATTTATCCTAGGGCTACTGTACTTGATGATCTAAAAATTGAATAGTCCAAAAGCGAGACCCTAATAACGCCTTGAGCGCTTATTAAGGTTTTAATTCTTAACATAATTCAGTTTGGTTGTTGGCTTTCGCCTGTGCTACTTTGAGGTATGACTTAGTTTTTAGTGCTTTAAAAAAATTCACTCAAGGAAGAGGAGACGATGATGTCTAATACCAAATCAGATAATAAAAATGCTACGGTTGAAAGTAACGTCCGTCCCGAATACGACGATGAAATTCAAAAAATTGCTGATTATGTGCTTAATTACTCGATAGATCAGGATTCCCAAAATAGTGAGGATGCTTGGAATACCGCGCGCCATTGTTTAATGGATACGCTTGGCTGTGGACTACTTGCCCTGCGCTTCCCTGAATGTACCAAACATTTAGGCCCTGATTGCACTGATCAAATTACTCCCAATGGCGCGCGCGTCCCTGGTACCTCACATCGGCTAGATCCGATCAAAGCCGCTTTTGATATCGGCTGTATCGTGCGCTGGCTAGATTATAACGATACTTGGCTAGCCGCTGAATGGGGTCATCCTTCAGATAACTTAGGCGGTATTCTTGCGGTAGCCGATTATATTAGTCAGCAGAACATTAGCCGCAATATTGAGCCTTTGACTATGCGTGAGGTGCTTGAGGCGATGATTATGGCGCATGAGATTCAAGGGGTATTGGCACTAGATAATTCGTTTAACCGTGTTGGTCTCGACCATGTATTCTTAGTCAAATTAGCCTCGACCGCAGTTGTCGCTAAGCTCTATAACTTATCTCGCGAGCGTATTATGGCGGCGATATCACAAGCGCTAGTCGACGGGCAAGCGCTGCGCACGTATCGCCATGCGCCCAACGCTGGTAGTCGTAAATCTTGGGCGGCAGGTGATGCAACCAGTCGCGCCGTACGCTTGGTCGATATTACTCGCCGCGGCGAGATGGGTATCCCAGGCGCGCTATCAGCGAAGCAATGGGGTTTTTATGATGTGCTGTTTAGTCATACTAATAAAGACTTAGCAACTAAGCCTGAAAATGAGCGAAAATTCAGCTTTCAGCGTGAGTTTGGCAGTTACGTGATGGAAAATATTTTATTTAAGTTAAGTTTCCCGGCCGAGTTTCATGCGCAGACCGCTTGTGAGGCCGCCGTTATTCTGCATCCGCGTATCGATGATAGGATTGATGAGATTGAGAAGATCGTCCTCGCAACCCATGAGTCTGCTATTCGCATTATCTCAAAAGAAGGGACGCTCGCTAATCCTGCTGATCGCGACCACTGCTTGCAGTATATGGTAGCAGTGCCGCTATTGACTGGCGATCTAATGGCGGAGAATTACGAAGATGACTATCATGAGCAGCACCATATATTGATTGACGGGCTACGCCGCAAGATGGTCGTTGAAGAAGATGCCGACTATACCAAGGATTATCATGATCCTAGTAAGCGCTCGATTGCTAATGCCATTCAAATTTTCTTCAAGGATGGCACCAGTACTGATAAGGTTGTTATTGAGTATCCTATCGGCCATAAACGCCGCCGTGCTGAGGGTATTCCTATTCTGGAAGCAAAATTCCGCGCCAATCTAGCAACTCGTTTTATCGAGAGTCGTTGCCAAGAGATTATTGAGCTATGCGATAATCAGGCAAAGCTAGAACAAACGCCTGTGCATGAGTTTATGGACTTATTAATGATCAATTGATAGATATGTACAAGACAGAGCTCTTTAATAACCAGGGTGCCTTATATACAGGGCGCCCTTTTTTTTAACTGACTGCTTTTTAACTTACTATCTAATTATTATGCTAAGTGATATTCAAAACCGCCTACCAAGGTATAGACTCCCCTGCCCAATCAAAGAAGCTAGCGGTTTGATCGCTACTCATATTTGAGAGTACTTCTAATAAGGATTCTGCGCTATAAACTGGCGAGAATAGATGACCCTCTTTAACGTTCGCTTGAAAAGGTGCCGATAGCTGCGTATTCACAGTACCGGGCTGCATAACCACTACGCAGACATCTTTTAATGAGCGCGACCATTCGATACTTAAATTCTTCATGCCCATATTTAGCGCCGCTTTACTCATGCGGTAGCTGTACCAGCCGCCAAGCTCATTATCACTGATACTCCCGACTCTAGCTGATATCGTCGCAAATATCGCAGGATTAGCATTACTTCGCGACGCGTTTTTGAGTAGCGGTTTGATATGTTTGGCAATGAGCATGCTGGCGAGCGCATTGACTTGCATATTTTTTAGAAAGAAACTCGACTCCATCTGACGCAGCGCTTTTTCAGGTTGATTCTGTTCGGTATGTAATAAACCTGCGCAATTAATGACCCAATCGATATGATCGCTATGAGATTTTATGGCCTCAATACTTTGCTTGATACTTTCCTCATCGCAAATATCCATTTTTAGCCAATGCAAGTTATCGGCCTCGATTTCGGGCACGCTATTATGATAAGTCGCAAAAACAGCTATGCCTGTCGCTGCTCTATGGGTAATCTCGATGAGCTGTTCGACCATGGCCTTACCGATACCGCCTGTACCGCCGATGATAAGATACGTTTTGCTATTCATAACTGACTCCTAGTTTGTTATCACAGTTTCGTTATAACCTCATTTATAAGTTAGCATTGTTTAACATGGTTTTGACGTTAATTAGCTAACATAATTTAATGAATATTGTTCAATAATAACCGTTATCGAGATTAGATATACGCTACAATAATCTGCAGTCGTTATTTTTACTCATTTATCTTTTACTTGGATCTTATCGCTTATGCTATCACCGCAAGACCAATTGACTGAGCTGGTACGAAACCTTGAGACCAAGAACCATGTATTCGCCATTGATCCGCTACTGGCCACCGAAAAGCTACAAAACGAAGCAGGCTCGCCAAAACAAAAACTACACAGGCGTGCTCAGAGGATTGATAGTAATGGGATGTTGGCAAAAGTCTTAGGTAAAATAGACGCTCGTATCAAAAGCATCATGGTCATTATGAGTGTGGTTTGGTGCCTTTCAGGATTCTTAGGCTTATTCACTTTATTGCAAGCCAACGTCGTCAATTTCTTTTATGTGCTCGTCTGTTTACTAGGCTTTCACACGCTTATGCTCGTAGGCTGGCTAGTATTTACTTTGCTCAATCAAGGCAAGCAATCGGCTAATTGGTTTGCAAGCTTGATCAGTCCGAGCTACTTGATACGCGGTAAAGACGATGTGACCCAAGCGGCGGTTAGTCTCTATGAGCAGCAGCTTGAGCATAGCGGTATGCGCTGGTATCTTGGCCGATTTAGTCATCAGTTATGGCTCGCAACTTTGACAGGTATGCTACTGGCGATTATATTCTTGTTAGTGGTGCGCCAGTACAGTTTTAGCTGGGAGTCTACGCTGCTATCGGACAACGCTTTAATTACTTTGACTCAAATTCTCGGCTGGCTACCTAGTCTGGTAGGGTTTAATGTTCCTGATAGTGCGGCTATTATCCAAAGCCGTTTAGTCACCGATGCGCTACCCTTATCGGTGGCTAGGCAATGGGCAAGTTTGCTCGTGGGTAGTTTATTGATGTACGGTATCGTACCAAGGGCTATTGCTTGGGTGTTTTGTGCGCTGATGTTCCGCAGTAAAAAAATGCGCCTTGATATCAAGCTGCCTTACTATCAAAAGATTATTAATTTTTGGCAGCGTAAGGTCGTTGATGCTGATGATTTTAAGGAGGTGCCCGCTCCTATTGCGCCAAAAGCTAAGGTAAGCTCGGCCAAAAAGCTCGTTGCCCTACTCGAATATCCTAACGAGCATCAGCAGTGGTGGCAAGCAGGTGCGGCCGTCCAACCCGATGAAGCAATAGAAAACTTCGGTATCGTCGATGATCGTGACGATATGGCGCGTTTGCATCAGTATCTAGACACTCACCCCGTACAAGTACTATTAGGGATTCATAGTAAAGCACTACCTGATCGCGGTACTTTACGCAAGCTGGATCAAATTGCCACTCATGCTAAGCATGGCTTAATTGTACAATTACTAGATAATGATAAGGCTGACACCGATATAGATACAAATATACATACTCAGTCTACTAACGAAACGAACAAAAATGTGCGCTACCAGCAATGGCAAACGGCACTAGCTGAGCGACAAATTGGTTTGGTCGCTAGTCATTAATCATTCATTATTACAAAACCCTATTTTGATAACCTGAAAATAAGACCATGCTATGAATAATAACGATGCTGACACCGATACCAAGAATAATAAGAAGCCAGCCGGACTGTTTGCTGATAAAGCTTTAAAGGACGACCCGATTCCTGCGTTTGTTCCTGAGCACAATATTTCCAACGTCTCCAATAACCACAATGTCAATGAAGCCACTACTATTCCAGATACAACTACAGTAGATAAAGACGCTGCTAATAGCCTCAACCAAAAAAAGACGACCGCTAGCGGTGAACCTCTTAAACTCGCTATCGTTGGTCATACCAATACCGGCAAGACTTCTATTTTGCGCACCTTACTCCGTGATGTCTATTTTGGAGAAGTCAAAAACGAAGCAGCAACCACTCGTCATGTAGAACGCGCGCAGTTGACCGATAGTCAAACAGGTGAAGTGCTGGTCTCTTTGTACGATACACCAGGATTAGAAGATGCCTCGGGGTTGATGGATTGGCTTGAAGACAATACCGCCAGTCGCCGTGATGGTATTGAGCGTTTGCAGCAGTTTTTGGCGGCAGACATTGCGACTGGCGCTCAAG
Organism: Psychrobacter sp. 1U2; assembly: GCF_051847575.1. Lineage (NCBI taxonomy): Bacteria > Pseudomonadati > Pseudomonadota > Gammaproteobacteria > Moraxellales > Moraxellaceae > Psychrobacter > Psychrobacter sp. 1U2. Next base: position 17,893 of record NZ_JBPYDC010000009.1, on the reverse strand, counting down.
GTGCCCAGGACTATAGCCAAGAAGCTAAAGTGATACGCCAATTGCTAGCAAGTGATATGGCGGTTTATGTCGTCGATGCGCGTGAGCCTGTGCTCGGTAAGTACAAAGACGAGCTTGCGATTTTATCTTGGGCAGCGATACCTGTGATGCCGGTGTTTAATTTCACCGACAGTCAAGAGGCTAATATCGATGAGTGGCAGACGATGCTAGCACGGCGTAACCTGCACATCTCAACGCGCTTTGATTCAGTAGCCTTTGAGTTTGAGGATGAAATGCGATTATGGCAAAACCTTGCTACGATGTTGACTCACGCCCAAATGCTTGAGCAGTTGATGCAGCGCCGTACCGAGGACTGGGCGCAGCTATATGACGAGGCGAAAATCATTATCGCGGACTTTTTATTAAATGTGGCTGCCTTTGTCCGTGAGATTAGTGAGGATGACGATCCTATGCCGGTACTGCAAGATATGCAAGAAGCGGTTAGGCAAACCGAACGCGCGATGCAGCATCAGCTGCTTAATCTCTATAAGTTTTATGATAATGCAGTTGCCTCTACTCCACTTGAGTTGCAGGCATACCAACAAGATCCGTTCGATCCTGAGCTGCTCAAAAGCTACGGTATTCGTACCACTTCTGGCGCAGCAGCGGGTGCTTTATTAGGATTAGGCATTGACGCGGCAGCACTTGGAACGACCTTAGGACTAGGTGCCGCTTTGGGTGCAATAGGCGGTGGGCTATTATCAAACACCAGTAGTATCGCTGATAAAATTACCGGTGTTAAGCGCCTGTATATTGATCCGGCTACTCTGACATTGCTTGCTACTCGCGCTACTGACTTATTGACCGCGCTGCGTCATCGCGGACATGCAGCAACGGATGCCACGCAATTGCTTTATCAAAATGAGAGTGGCGGTGATGGACAGATATCTGCTGTCAATCAAGACGATAGTCTAGAAGAGGATAAGTCCATCACTCTTTGGCCGCCTCACAAACTGCCAAGCGAGCTTAAAAAAGCACGCGGCAAACCGCAATGGTCATCTCTGAGTAGCGGTAAATCAGAACAAGCACAGAGCTTACGCATAGATACAGCATGGTCGCTGGCAAGCAAACTGTAACTCTAGCTTTATCATTGATAGTGCAGTTATGTACTTTGTATTTGTGACTCGAGGTTAAGTCTTATCATTTTACTTTAATAATTTTTAGCACTAAAATTCTCTTGGTTATTTCAACATGGTTATTCTTTATTTTAGACTTCGTCACTTCTAAATACAGTTATAACAGTCAATTCAATGACTCAAACTACAGGATGTAGTTATTTATAATTATCGATAAGGACCTTAAATGGCATACTATTTCGGATTTCCACCCTCAGAAAACCTCAAACAATTAATAGAGGAAGCGGCGCAAGCAGAAGCATCTGATGAACATGTCGAGTACTACAAATACCGCGACGCACTAACCCATCAAACCGCTAGAGATCTGATCGATAATCTGCTCGTAGGCTTGGTAGAGATCATCCCAAACCCTGAGCGTCAGGCCTCTATGCGCAAAATCGTTGGCACCATCGAGCGCTCAGCAGATACGCTACTTAATATTTTATTAAATAAAGAGAATAATGAAGATGTATTACCCAGTTTTCATTTTCTGCGCGACCGGGCCACTTTTACGGATAACGAAGGGGTAAGTCGGGTCGGTTTTAAACTGTCTGAGGATAGTGCTAAGAAAATAACAGAAGGCTTTGCTTCGGTAACTCCTGATGATGTCGATATGAGTAAATTCAAATTAGCGTTAGAGACAATGAACGAAGACACACTTACTCATTTTATCACTCGTTATGCCGAAACGCTTAAACTGGGTATGCTCAAACGCAAATCAGTGCCCGTTGCCAAAGCCGCTATCGATAAAGGTATGAGCATGGCCTTGAATAGACTATTGCCTGACCTGCCCATCAGTTCATTGAACCGTTTGGCCGATTACTATCGTCCTTTTGTTGTGGAAAAGGCGGATTAATTAATATTGTTTTAATAGCGGTTTGCGATTAGGTAAATTCGCTAAAACTTGCTAAAATATGTGGCACTTTTATCAAAGGCGCACCCTACTATGACTCAAATCAGCAATCAAGAGATTGAACAAACTCTGCGTAACTCAGAGTGCCTCATCAGCAGTATCGAAGTTGCTGCCGCGTACGAGCGACTTGCCGCCCAGCTTAATCTACATTATGCAGGTCTGAATCCTATCGTTATGGTGGTGATGAACGGTGGTCTTATCCCAGCAGGACAGTTACTGACTCATCTGACTTTTTATCATCGCATGCATTACATCCATGCGTCGCGCTATCGTGACAATGAAGGGACTAACGATCTTGATTGGAAATTCAAACCTGATGTCAGCATCGAAGGTGAGCACGTACTTCTCATTGATGATATTTTTGATGAAGGCATCACGCTAAAAGCTATCGTTGAAGAATTAGGGAAAGAGAACCCCGCTTCTATCGATTCTTGCGTACTGTTGAATAAAATGCATGATCGAAAAGTCGCTGATTTCGATGTGGATTTTGTCGGTATCGATGTTGATGATCGTTATGTCTATGGCTGCGGTATGGATTTTCACGGTTACTTGCGCCACCTACCAGGTATTTATGCGATTAAAGAAGACAAAGTATAATATCTCTAACTTTGACACAAAAAAAGCACTCTATTGAGTGCTTTTTTTGGTTTATAGCGCCTCAAACTGTAATGCAAGTCCGGTATGGCGCTGCGTCGGTGTTTGAACGGCCTTCTCAAAAGCGAGTTTGGTACTGTATATGCTGACCTGTTTTTTTGCGCGAGTCACTGCCGTATAAATGAGCTCCTTGCTTAATAGTCTAGAATGGCTACTGTCAAAGGTAATTGCCACATGATCAAACTCAGACCCTTGCGACTTATGAATAGTCATCGCATAAGCGGTCGCAACGAGCTCTTCATTTAATAAATTGACCGCTATGCCCTGAGCTTTATTTTCAAAAAAAACTTCTAACTGTCCGCTATCATCACTTGTCTGTAAGCAAAAGCCAATATCACCGTTGAACAATCCAAGCTCATAGTTATTTTGTAGCACCATAACTGGTCGACCATGAAACCAAGTATTTTGACCCAGCGGTAGCTTTAGCTCAGTAAGATGCCACTGGGTAAGGTAGTTATTAATATAGTGATCGCCCCACTCGCCATTATGACCCGCAGTGAGAATTCTAAATTGATTAAAAGTTTTCATTAAAGATGTGACTATACTTTGAGTTTGTTCTGGCATAGATTTTTCTATCGGAATTTTTGATAGTTTTTTGATATCATTCAAGAAATTTTGATATCTTAAAGTGATTTCTTTTAATAGTTTTAAGTTACTTAGGCTATTTATCGTTTGATCATCTTCAACTGTTCCCGCAGCTTGCGTATTGATGCTCGAAAAACTTAACGCTTCATCCTGTTTTAACAGCTGCCAAATCGCTTGAGTATCTGTGTTAGCCTTATTGATTTGCTGTGCAAGTTTACCAATACCAGAATCCTTACTGAACCTGCGACTTTCAGTGAGCTCCACATGTATAGGTTGTAGTTGTGAAATACGGCACAAGTCCGCTAATACGGCTCCAGCATCTACTGCGGCTAATTGATTAGCGTCCCCCAGTAAAATAAGTCTCGCGCCTTTTTTTACTGCACTGACCAGATAGTTTGCCATCTCCACCCCTAGCATAGAGGCCTCATCAACAATGATAATATCCTCACCAAGTGGATTGTCCGCATCGTAGCGTGGCCTACCCGTTCGGCCTATACCTAATAGGCGATGAATGGTTTTGGCTTCTTCTAACTGCATATCTACGTTGGCTGCATCCAAAGCCGCTTGTAAAGATTCCTGCATACGCTGCGCAGCTTTACCCGTTGGTGCAGCCAGCGCTAAGCTTGCGCTATCGCTACTAAATTTAATAGGAGCATCTTCTCCTTTCCTACTCTGGGTCGCGTGTTGTAGTGCAATGACTAGCTGTGCCACGGTATAAGTCTTACCCGTGCCGGGGCCACCGGTAATGATACTAAAAGCGTTATGGTTAGCCACGTTAATTGCTGCTATCTGCTGATCTTCTAGATTTTCGGGCATAGCGATTGTTAGGAGCTTTATCTGTTGACTCATAATAGTATGAATACGTTTGGCCAAGCTAAATTCTGCTTGCCAAGTGCGATGTAGCCAAAAAGTGATTGATGTACTTCGGTTCTTTTCCTTTTTAATTTGGTAAGTAATGGGTTTATTATTTTTGCTTAGGCTATTTTCATTATCCTCGCTAAGGTGCAGAACGTTGCTGAACAAATCGTATTCACTGATTGATTCCATCACAGCCTCTAGATCTGTATTTTTTAGGCGCTGATATAATGCAGTGATGGCGTCAAAGCGCTTCGTCAGAAGCTCTCTTTCATAATTAGTAAGCACTGACTGTGACCATAATTGATGTTTTTGGGCAAATACAATGCTTAGTAAATTGAAGAGTGATGGCTCCATAGCATTCTCACCTGCTATTAAGTGCTGGCCTTGCGCCTCTACTAACGCTAAAAGTGGTGTGGCTAGCATCTCTAACAGCTGCAACTGCCAAGCATAGAGAGCCACTGACTCATCCCCAATGTGCCCCTGTACGGGTATTTCATTCTTAGCTTCCTCTACCGTTAATACCGTATGCCCCTGTTCTAGATGAGTCGTCAGCATAATAAGCAAAGCGCTAAATAACGCTTTATCTTGCGCCCTATCTACTTGGCCGTTATCGCTACTCGTATTATTGTCAGGCACTTGGTAAGCTGATTGCGTCTGCTGACGACGAAGCAAGAGATAATCGCTAAGGTTACTGGCCCAACTTTCTTGCAAGCTAAGGGCTGCCCTACTGTTGTTGTTATTCATAATATGTCTGTCTCTATAGTTATCTAAAGTTATCTGGTCGGCATACAGGCTATCGATTCTTAGTCATAACTTGTTAAGCTGGTAAGCCCAATAAATTATCTAAAGCTTTAATAAAATCGATCGGTATATCCCAAGTGACTAGTCCGTAGCGCTTATCGTTAACTATAGAGCCATCGTCAGTATTCTTCACATCCTGCATATCATTACTCTCTGCTTGTGCGTCTGCGTTATAGACACCGCGCAAGAACACATACTCAACAGCGCCGAGATATTTATCTTCATTACCGCTATAATCATTGACTCTCATACTCAAGAATCGATGTAATGCGACTTGGTAAATAGCGGCTTGTAGCCAATACCCCGCTTTTGACATAGCTTGCTTAAGAGTGTTTTCATTATAACTGCTTAGGCTATTTCCTAAATAGTTGCTTTTATAATCGACTACATAATACTTGCCAGCGTGCTCATAAACCAAGTCGATTTCGCCGCGTAGATAGCGATATAAGTGCGCTTTATTTTGCGCCACTAAAGTAACGTGCTTATCCGGCTCGTTTGGTAAGTGCTGTGCAAACAGATTAGTAATATCCTCTGCTCTAAAGTGTTCTGATAAGCCCATATTGAACTCTAGCTCAGCAAAGCGCTGTGCGGTATCAAGCAACTGCAAAGGCTGATTGGAAGCTAGTAGCGGGGTCTGTAGCACCTCATCAATCCAGCCAATCAATGCCTCATGTTGGCTAGCCACTATAGCGTCCGAATCGGCAGATTGACTACTCTGCTTTTTGTTGGCTTGCAATATACGCTGTTGCTGCTCAGCGCTACTATAGATCTGTGGTAACTGATAGCTACTCACTGCGCGATCGATGACTTGAGACCACTGAGATTTATTAATAAAGTCAATTTTTTCAAATATTTCATGCAAAAACGTACCCGCATTAGCGCCTTTAACAAAAGTAAAGCGGATATCATCATCCCCCTTAAACCCTAAATCGCGGCTCTGCTCAATACTCTCATCGCTATTTAGCAGTCCTAATGGCTCTCTTGTATCTATATCTATAGCATCATCAATACGTTCATCCACTACCGCCATAATCTGTGTTGATTCATCCAACTGACGCGCTAAAGCGGTAAAACTGGTCTTCGCCCAACCATAAAAGTAACGGCTTCTCATAACCTCCGCAAACGGCGCGTATTCAATTGTCTCTGTTGTCAGTTTGGTTTTAGCTGGAGTCAGGCTATCATTTGGGCTGATGTGTCTAGCCTGATTCTCTTCATGGTATTTATTGACATTATGCGCTCTAAGCATTCCTATCGTGTCTTTGAGCCTATCAGGTAACTCAATGTTTTTAGCAGCTACGTCGAACCAATAACAGATTGGTCTTAGGTCAGAGTTCGTATTACTATAGGCATCTTTTAGCACCACATAAAGCTGCTCACTAGCTCGAGTAAAAGCCACGTAACCTAGCCGGCGTAGCTCGTCAAAGCCCTCTTGCGTTTCCATATCAGTGTAATAGCCTTCTTTAGTGGCTGAGCCTTGCACTGGAGAAAAGCGGCGTTGATTGCCAGTCGCTTCCTGCATGATTAACTCTGCAGGAGATTGCGGGTTGTTGTATAGATATAATCCATACTCTTCTTTATGACCTGACTTCCTACTAGCATCGCCCATACCTAAGACATAGACAATCGGAAACTCAAGGCCCTTCGACTTATGAATGGTCATCAGCTGCACACCAGACTCAGTCGGTAGCGGATACTGCTTCGCCCAATCACTGTTAGGAGCGGCATCGATGTTTTGTCTAAACCACGCCAAGAGCTCATGCTCGCCCATACCGCTACCGTACTGTGCCATAACATCCAACACATGACGCAAGTCCATGATATGACGATCGCCTTCTGGATGATTCGCTAGCGATTGCCAAACGCCTTGCGCTTGCACAGGGCTTTGATCTAATAGATAGTGCAGAGCCGATAAAACTCCAAAGTGCTGCCAACGCTGCGCGCCTTCTTTTATATAAGCAATAAAGTCTTGATAGCTTTGTTTGTTAACGCTATCGCTGCTATCAACAACCCCTGACTCATGATCCGTCATCATAGCTCTAACGGTTTTGATATTTAGGCCATACAGATGGCTTGTCAGCACTCGGTTGATCATGTCATGACGATAGGGATAGAGCATAGCACTCAGCAGCGCGGCCACATCTTCTGCCATAATAGTCTCAAAGATACTGACATCACTAGTCGTCAGCGTAGGTACGTTTAGCTTCACCAGCTCATCTTCAACCTGCTTTAAATCTTTTTTGGTACGTGCCAGCACACCAATATCGCTAGGTTGAATGGGATTACCTTTTAAGGTCTGCTCACTACTTAACAAAGTTGCAATATGACGCGCGGTAATCTCATGCTCATCGTACTCAAGCTCGTTGTCATACGGTAAGTGTAATAAACTCACTGGCTGGGCTGAAAGCACCTCCATCACTAGTTCATTAGTTCGAGATGCTGTCATACTAAACCAAGATAATTGGCTATCTGTTTTTGCCGCCTTAATGTGCTGATAATAAATACCCGTGCCTAGTTGCGATAGCTTATTATCGGTAGTGCTAGGGGTAGCCATGCCAAACCAGCAATTAAGCGCGTGAATGACGCCGGCGTTTGAGCGACGATTGACATCAAGCGTCCAATAGCTTCGTTTATCAAACTGAGCTTTCATGTAGTTGTAGTTGGCCACATCACCACCACGAAAGCCGTAAATCGCTTGCTTTGGATCACCAACTAACAGCAAAAACTCATGGCTAGTTTTCTTCGTGCTAGATTGCTTGTCATTGATTGAGGCCGTGCTCTTTTTATTCGCTAAATAAATGCTTTCAATCATCAAAGCCTGTTCGCCATTGATGTCTTGCGACTCATCAATAAGCGCAATGGGATAATGATGGCGGATATAACGCGCCAGCTTTGCTCCTTGTTTGCCCGTTAAAGCTTGATTGAGGCGCACCATCTGCAAACTAAAAGTCGTCTCACCGCGCTCTTCTAAAATGACTGGCAGTCTATCTCGAACTGATAGAACGATATGGCGGTTAAGATTGGCTAAGATAGCGGTTATATAGCCATCGAGCTTTTTGCTTTCTTCGATATAGCGCTTAAAGTCACGGACGACCTTTAACTCATTAAAATGGTTATTAATCTGCTCAGTATCTTTTGTTTTATAAAACTGCTTGCCAATATCATCCGTTTTTTGAAACGCCTCAATTAACTTACCCGTTTGCTTATTTTTATCAGATATAAACGAGTAAGCAGCCGTACCAGAGTCTTTTAACGCTTGGATTATCTTTGGCCAAGAATCTCTATTATTTTGTAGCTGCCCTTTAGGAGACTCATAATATTCACCATCAGATTTAAAGAAAATATCAAGCTCATCGCTACAATGAATCACCTCATTAATAAGGCGCTCGTAACCCTCGAAAGAAAACTCACTAACTACAACTTCATCAATAGGCGCTGATACAAAATTAAGCGAGCGCGTCACAAAGTTTTTATGATCGCGAGCAGCAGTAAGTTTGCCTTGTTGCTCCAGTAGCGCATACAGTTTCGGTTGCTCATGATAGAGCCGACTTTGGAATTGGCGTAGCTCATCATGAATAATGCTATCAGTGACTTGCTCGATACTGCTATCTTCAATGATGCCCATGCCTTGCTGATGACCAGTCTCGCTGCTGTATTCTGTCAGCCACTTCTGCGCTAAGCTATCCAGCGTACCTACAAACAGATTATCTAGTGTCGTGAGCACCAGTGCCGTACGCCGAATAGCTTCAGTCATCGGATAGCTGTAGACATGATCTAGTAGATAGCTAACCAGATGCAAATTAACAGGGTCTTGCATTAAGTCCTCTAAGCGCGCATAGCTGGCTTGCTGAATAAGCCAAGTATCGCGCTGTTCTTTGGCTCGTATGCGTTTTTCACGAGTGCTTTTTTGCTTACGTTGTTGGTCATAGTCCAGATCTTGGTTGAGCTCCTCAGTTTCTATAATAGTCTCTACAGCAGTCTCGCCATTGGATTCTTTCTCTGGGGTGACTTGCAAAACCTCGGGATACAGAGTAGCTTTATTATTAATATCAGTGCTTAGGCTATTTACCCATTGCAATAACTGATAAAACTCGACCAGACGCTCATGGATACGCTGACGCATCTCAGCGGCTGCGGCACGGGTAAAAGTAGTGGCAATGATTTGCTCAGGTGCCCGCCTTGCCTCAATTAGCAAACGCAGGACGATACCCGTCAGCGTCCAAGTCTTACCGGTGCCCGCTGACGCTTCAATAAGGTGCTGACCGTTGAGCTCAACCTCAATTGCCGGTACTTTTTCAGATGCCTTATCCGCCTTGTCTTTATCAAAAGTATCAAAGTTTTCAAATAAATGTTGCGACTCATGGGAGTGCGCGTCTGCTATTGGCGTCTGCTGAGCGGTATCGGTAAACTCTGTCATATAGGCGTACACTTTAAATGGTTATAAATTTAGTTTAGGGTATTAGAACAAGCCAATAAATAACAACGAAGCGTTATAACTAAGTGTTATTTTGGTTGCTCAGTCTCTAGCCGTCCAATCCCTCTAATGCGGTAAGCATGGGCTCATACAAAGGCTGCGCTATGGTCGTCAGCGCTGTAGATAAAGCCTTGAAGGTATCTTGATCGCGCAAGACGTATTGCCATATAGCGTGCTGCGAGCAAGTATCATAAATCATATCTGCCTGAAAGCTAGGCCTTAACCAGTCTGAGAAATCCGCTCGTTTGGGCCAATAGCTACCATTATCACTCTGCTGCGCTTTTTGCTGTTTTTCTAAATAACTTAGCGCATATTCTGGCAATATTGTAATAGGCACTTGACCGACTAGCTGAGCAAAGATCGCCCATTTTATAAGCTCTGTCACCGCCTCCTCATAGACGATAGGAGCGATCTTAAAGGCAATGGCCTTCTCAAACTTCTTCACTCCTGATCTAGACTTATTAAAGCGCCAAATGCTTACGCCATCATTCAAGGCGACTTGCTCAGCAGTGGTGCGTCTCGCTACTTGCCAATACAGATGCGACAACCAAAACTTTAGTAAATGCTTGGGGCTAGCAGAATTCGGCAATATATTTAGCCACTGCTTGGGGGACTGTTCGCTATATGACGAGTGCAGATGAGTGTCGCTGCTATGAGCTTCTATCGGTACCAGTCCTTTTAATTTAATAAACTTAGGTAATACAGACAGTAAGGACTCATTGTAACTATCTGGCTCTTTGTCAGTACAATTTAAAATCGTTGCCAGCTCTATGCGTATAGGGTGCTCAGTAGTCGGAGTCAGCAACTGGAAAGACTTAGCCTTGCCCTTTGCCTCTTTATTGAGCTCATCAGTGTCACCAAAGCCATTAGCAAACAGTTGCTCCTGAAACTCCAAACACTGCTGCTGCAGTTTTTGCTGCTCATTGACTAAAGTGGTTTGACGCGCGATACCGGCTGGCATGATTTTTTGGTACATCAAAGTTGAATCATTAGGGCTAGCAAGCATAGTAGGGTCATTAGACTGAGTATCTGTATTTGCGTTAGCAGCATTAATAGCGAGCGCATTAATGAGATAATCTGTAATCTGATAATTCGTTAAGCCATCCAAAAACAACGGCTCTTGCTGCGCCTTTGCTTGCTCACCTTGTACCACGTGTACCTCTTGGCTGCGCAAAAAAGCCTTTGCAGGATGTCGGACTTGATAAGCCAACACCCCTTCTACGTCTATCTCATGAATATTAAACAGAGTTTGGCTCAGTACATTAGCTATGTCCGTTGCATTATTTGTATCGCGAGCCTTTGTATGCATATCTAGCGCTAACATCTCAGCCAGTGTTTGCAAGGCGTGATGATCTATGTGTCCAAGCTGACCTAAACCATGACCGAGTACTTGAGCGATAGCTTCATATTGCGATTTTGTGGGCAAACCGACGAATTGTAGCCGCTCGCTCGGTGCGCGGCCCTTTAAGGTATGAAAGACAGCTTGCCAAAGCGGTGCGGGTGGAAACTGCTTTTTTTGTGCCAGCTTGGTTTTACGCATGGCTTTACTTAAGAGTACGTCTAACTCATCGCTAGCATCAATCCGCGCATAAGCTTCAAGGTTATCCTGAGCAGTATCCGCCATCTCGCTCTGATTAGCAGGATTGTCACTGCTTTTTGCAGCAAAAACCTCATCCTCTTCAATCACAGATTCAAACAGACTCTCGTGGAAAGGTAAGGCCGGATGCTCAGTCACCAACCACTGTTTTATGAGCTTAGGCAGATAGCGCTTTAGAGTCTCAGTGGTCGCCTCAATATTTCCAGGTAATGATCCCAATGCTTCAAGCGAGTTTACCTGCCACTGCACCTCCCCTTGCAAAAACTGTAGCAGCTCACTGACAGGGTTAGCGGGTAGATGCTCATGAGTATCGGTCAGGCTTTGACCGTTATAAAATATCCAGCAGGCACTGCGCGCGCACAATAACGCATCTAAAAACGCACCATTATCATCGTCCTCGCTGACCCGATCACCGCGCCGAGCCATAGTGGTTTTCATCAGGTCATAGCGATTATTACGATCACGATTCGGAAATTCAGAGAGATTCATATTGAGCATGACGACGAGCTCAAACGGTACGTTTCTTAGGGCACCAAATCGACCAAAGGTAATCACCCCCGTCGGCTCGGCACTGACTTGCTGACTTTCAAGCTCAGCTTCGATACTATCGAGCATAAAGCTTAATTTGAGCGGTAACTGCTCAACGCCTGCCAGCTTTTGCTCTACTTCATGATTATCACTATCGCTACTAGCGTACTGCCGATAATGACGGTTGGCACGTAGGCTAGATTTAAAACCATTCATCGCGTTATAGATAGCGCGCATAGTACGCGTTTGATCGACCTCGCCAAAGTAGCGATGAATCACTTGCGTCTCAATCTGACTCAGCCATTCTTCTGCCTTCAGCTTTAGGGTATGGTCATGACGGCGCTCAGTCAAACCTGTATAAATTCGGCAAAGCGCCTCAACGATCATTCCATCACCCAAGCTCACTTGTGGTAGTGGCAGGCTCATCTCAGGCATAGCTGTACTCGGCCAGTCTGTCTCTGCGAGTGGATACAAACAATCGCTCGCGCTCGCCTCAGGCATAATTAGGCCTAGCGCTAATCTGTCTAACGCTTGGGCGAAGCTAAAGCGGTAATCATAGTCATTGGCATCCAAAGTTTGTTTGAGATGCTGCTCATCAAAGCCGCGAATAAAACCTGCTTCTACCAATAAATCACAGCCGCGACTCATCTGTTCATGCGTGAGCCCAAAGCTTTCAAACAAAGGCGGCAACATGAGCCAATCCAGCACCTCAGCCGCTTCAAAACGAGCGCTATGGCTGCCAAGTAGCTTATAAAAGCCTATAATAGCTTCCCACAGTTGGCGAATATCGGCATCGACAACCCCAGTGACTTTGGCCGGTAGGGTCAAACCATCTTGCCCTTTACCACTGACAAAAATAGAGGTGATCAACTCATGATGCCGCTCAACATCAGGCATAAGCACTACAATCTCTGAGATATGGCGTTTTTTTTCGCCAGGTTTGATCGGCTCGTTAAGCCAGCGCCCAATCATAATACGTAGTACTTCAAGTTGACGCTGCAAATTATGGCAAGAATGAATGCTTAGGCTATTATCTTGAGCTGACATTGCCCAGTAACGCGCTTTCTCAAAGCGCTTGTTCTCTAAGGCTTTGTCGTCATACCACGGCGTATCTACTGCTACGTTTTCTTGCATTTGCTCGCTTACGGCTTGCGAGACTTGTACAGCGGTTGCTTGTTGTGTTGCTTGCTCATCGAGCATCAGTACATCGTTTTGCAAACGTCTGAGTAAACTGGGTCTATTTTGCACACTATCTGCTTCAACACTCCGCTCTTCATTAACATAAGTATGATCGATGAAATCTTCGTCGCTTGTATCAAAATTATCGTGCCACTCTACTAAGTCCTCTTCATATTGCTCATTACCAGATAGATTAGCGAGCATGGCAAAAGTATCTCGCGACTGCTTACCCAAACGCGATAGCAAGCTATGACCATAATCGCGTAAAAAGACACTCTCAGGGTTAATGATTTGCTGACGTTGTAACCAAGACTTATCGACGATATCCGCCCAAAATAACTTTGAGGGATTGTAGTGTAGCAGCGTGATATCCATGTATTTCGATAAGCGCTGCAAAAAGTCTAGCTCCGTTTGCGGCAACTGCTGAATAGTAAAAATACGCAGCACTGCAGGCAGCTGACCACATTCATTCGCCTGATTATACTTGAGAGCCGACCAAAAGGTATTTTCAAGCGCGACGCGATGCTCATGCACATCCGCAAACAGATGCGTCCATAAAAAGCGCTGAGCCACTTCTAGCTCCACATAATGCGCCACCAACCATTCGGGCGTACCGCGTGCATACTTATCAAAGCGTAGTGACAAAGCGTCTTTATCTGCTATTAGCTTATCAACAGCAAGTGGCCGGTTTTGCGACCAAAGTGCTAGCCAGTCTTCACGGTGGGTTAAGTAGCGATTAAACACCCGTGCCAAATCGCTCGCCAGCTGCCAGATACGCACGTCTTGCTGCGCTTTATCAGGCGTGCTTCCCTCTTGCGGCTTATCGATTAAAGGCGCTAGCAGCGAGTGCACTGGGTGCTTATCATCTTTGACAATCGTCTCTTGATAGTACGTTAAGTACCCAAACAAGCGCCACTGCATTACCGTTGGCGATAATACGGCTACTTCAGGCACATTTAAGGTTGACGCTTCAGGGTTATGCGCGAGCAGATACTTATTATGACGCGCCAACACCTTTTGCATCAAAGTCCACTGATACTGACCCCAAAAAGTCGTCGTCACTAAGGTGCTAATGCCTGCTTGGCTGGCAATAGACTTATCAAGCCAATCACCTAATACCATGGAAGGCACGATAACGATAAACTCAGCAAAAATAGGCTGGTTTTTCGATTGATAGTCTGTGAGTAGCTCAGCAACTAAATGCTCGGTACGGTGCGATTGAATAATTTTAAACATAGATAGCGATCTGATTAGAGTAAAAGACGAGATGAAGTAATAGCAATGATGGTAGTATTCACCAGATAGTTAACGATGCTTACGCAAGACTTGATAGCGGACTAGTGTTACAAAGGTCCGTTTTGTAGTCGTGGCCGCTTTTTATTTCTGTTAAGATATGGCGCATAGTAGCTTTGAGTGGTTATTCTATTACCTTGAATATTTATCTCAATAAGTAGATAACGCTTAAGTGTGCCACTGATAGCGCTGATTTGCTAGTACACTATCCCAATACTGGTAAAATCCAACATAGCTTGCGACAACTAGTGTCGTCAGTTAGCTAAAACACCTCATTATAAGAATAAGAGCCCTATATTATGAAAGACTACAAGCTACTACTTGCTGGGATAATACTGTTATTGCTTCTTATTATTATCGGGGTTATATCGTGGTTATGGCTGAACAATAGCAAAAACATTGATCCATTACCGATTTTGAGCAATAAAGACGCAAAATCACGGCAAGAGAATGCTGAAGAAGATAGTGATGCTGTCAACAACAACACCGATGCCAATACACTATATATTCAAGCGCAGCAGCCCCTACAAGTACCTCTAGACGACGTCATCGTCAGCTTTGAGGCGCGTTATCCGCATATGCAAGTGTTAACCAATTACGTGCCAGCTACTGACCTGTTGATTTTGGACAATACCAACCCTACTGATTTAGTCATTGCGGATGATAAATTATCTGATTCATTATTAGCGTTATTAGAAGATGAGCTTAATAGTAATATAAAAAATAACATTGTTAATGCGCCATCATCATCAAAAAATAGCTCAGTGACTGATGTAGAAAACCCTGAGTCTAAAACAACACCAGAGAACGATGAAGCCCGAACGCTTAATCCGTTCGGTTACGCGATTAGAGAGTCGCAAACCGTTGAAGGCGTCATACTAAGTGATAAACCGCTTGCTATTAACTTTCGTAACTTCCTTATTTCAAGTTCTGGGCAAGACATTCTAAGGCAGTATGAATTCGACAATATTGATGGCTATCAAAACAGTGTAGACGACTTATTTAACCCTACCTCACATGGTAAAACCGCGGTTGAAGAAACCGAGATCGTCACTGACGCGATAACTAATAGCCAATAATACATAGCTTCTTTTAAGTAGATTCATTCCCAATCAAACAGCAGGTTAACATTGCTTTTATCACTCATTTTTTTTACAATAAGCCTCTAAAATGCGCCTATAGCTCAACAGGATAGAGCAGTTGCCTCCTAGTGCGACACGTTCCACAATGAAAAGTTGTGGCATTATAATGGCTTTATAGCATTTTAAGAGAACTAAATAACCGACAGATGAAATGAGAAGGGGCAGTTCCTTCAAAGCGTCTGCGCTGATACTACGATGTGCGAATGTAAACGTTAATTTATATTGGTGCAAAGCTCGTTGAAGTCGGCTGAAATAGACCCTAGTGGAAACACGGGAAATTCCTGTAGAGGTACAGGGTGTCTATGATAGGTCGGGTGGGATGAAATTCTATGGTGAGAATGACCCTAAGGGTCTGACGAATTCTCGAATGTACGCTCTGTAACAACCGAACAATACAGAAATGTAATACGATAAATCAGGTCAAGTAAGAATTAGGAGTATGAAAGACCTCGGCATCTACGGATGTTTGAAGAATTTATTCAGGGTATAGAGAACACCTAAGGGATGGACTAGGTTATTTGGAACGTGGAAAGTAAACGATAAGTATCAACCTTTAACGAGGGCTTATAGATAAGGGTTTAAAACCTTATTAAACGTTTATGAGAGTAAGGGCACAGTACCTATGAAACAGAGATAATAATCTGCGGAGGGATAGCCCTGAGTCGTAATATGTTCGACAAGAAATCCGTATGCAAGAGACTATCTACCAAGGTATGTCGATAAACCTCATTTCTTTGGAAGGAGGATTGCTATGAAAGCAACATACGAAAAGATTGTCAATTATGACAATATTAAATTAGCTATAGAAAATATGGCTAAAAACAAAGGTAGTAACACGGCTGGTATTGACGGAAAGACAAAGACAGATTATCCCGACACGGATAAACTTAATCTTGAAATTCAAAAGAGGCTCAAAAAGTATCACCCTCAACCAGTTAAAAGGGTATTCATACCTAAACCTAACTCGAATGAGGTGAGACCACTTGGAATCCCTTGTTATATCGACCGTGTTATACAAATGGCAATTAAGCAAATTATAGAACCTATCTGTGAAGATAAATTCTATAAGAAATCCTACGGTTTTAGATATCGTAGGAGAGCTGAACACGCCATAGCTGATATTCATAAAATAGTAACATTATCCAGAAACTATCATGTTGCATCGGTAGATATTAAAGGATTTTTCGACAACGTTAATCATGAGATACTTTACCAGCAATTAGTTAAAATTGGAATAACTTGTACTAGAACACTAGCTCTGATTAGAGCCATTTTGAAAGCGCCAATTAGTGAGGATGGGAAACTGTTCAGACCTAATAAAGGTACACCTCAAGGTGGTGTTATCAGTCCTCTCTTATCAAATGTAGTATTAAATGATATAGACTGGCTTGTAGATAAGCAGTGGCTAGGAAGACAGTACAAGACTATGAACAAGGTCACTGGAAAACTCTCTGCTAAGGTACGTGCAAACAATGACGTTAAATTACAGAAGATGAGGCAAGACGGTATTCCTAGTAAATGGATAGTCAGATATGCAGATGATTTTGTATTACTGTCCGACCAAGAAACAGGTATAAGAGAACTCAAAAACTTAGTGGTAAGGAAACTTAATAAACTAGGTTTAGAGGTATCCGAAGAAAAGACAAAAATTGTTGACCTTAGGGCTAGCAGTATTGATTTTCTAGGGTTTAAAATCTTTACTAAGTACAATGGTCAAGCTAAAAACACTAGAGGTGAAACCATAGGCAGTTATGTTATGGTAAGCACACTTAGTGATAAAGCTGAAAGTAAAGCATATAGAAACATCAAGAAAGCGTGGAAAACATTTAACAAACAACCGACTAAGGAAAATTACAATCTTCTGAACTCGGTTATAGCTGGAACCCAAAATTATTATTGTATTGCAACCAGAGTTAGTGGGGTTACTGCAAATTGGCAACACCGATTATGGGATACCATGAGAAGGTCAACCAATTTAAAATTGAAATATGATAAGTTTCCTAAATATGTCAAGCAGAAATATCCTACTTACAAAGGAGGGTTATTTTGGAGTAAATATGGAGTTATACTGCCTATTTACATTACCTTCAGAAAACCTTATGTATACAAGAAAATAAAATAGGTCAGCGGATACCTTTGAATTGCTCAGAGTACACTGGCACGAACATATTACGAGGGAATGCCGTGTGAGGTGAAAGTCTCACGCACGGTATGGATTGGGGGAAAAGAAGGATTGGTGTTAAAACCAAGAGTTCTTACCTATCAATATAGCGATCGATCCGAGTTCGAGTCTTGGTGGGCGCGAGCCCATCTCAGATTCTGTGTAACTGCCATTTAGATTAAATGCTTACTGATACGGTCATCAAACATAATCATAAAGCGATTCAGAGCAGACGTCCAGTTACGGATCGGCATCGACCACTTCTTGGATGCCTGCTGGGTTGCTAAGTACACCACTTTAAATGCTGCCTGATCAGATGGGAACACCTTACGCTTATTCACCGCCGTCCGAATCACACTGTTTAGCGACTCAATAGCATTGGTGGTATAAATCGCTTTTCTGATGTCTTTAGGATAACCAAAGAACACCGTTAAGCCCTCCCAATTACTACGCCAAGACTTAACCACGTGCGGATAGTCCTTGCCCCACACCTCATCAAAGTGCTCAAGATTGGCCTCTGCTATCTCAAGCGTATCAGCGCCGTAGATGGCTTTTAA
>NZ_JBPYDC010000008.1:0-126543 GCF_051847575.1 Psychrobacter sp. 1U2 | reverse complement strand
ACGGATGAGTCGTTTGCTGCTAATATCTATTTAGCAGCGACGATTATCCATTTACGGTAATTGTCAACACACCCTAGTAGCTTTTGTAAATCCATTAATAAAAACTCAAAAAGGACAAAGTATGAAAACTCTATACTCAACCAAAGCGACAGTCACTGGTGGCCGTACTGGTAATGCTTCACTAGATGACAGCGATCTAAAAATCAATATGGCTCCTCCTGGCGGCAACATGGAAGGCAATAATCCTGAGCAATTGTTAGCGATGGGCTATGCGGCTTGTTTTGATAGCGCTTTAGGTGTTGTCAAAAAGATGGAAAAAGCTAGCTTTGGCTCTACCACTGAGACCACTGTCGATCTAAAGCAAGGCGGTGATCATGATTACCGATTAGCGGTCAAAATTCATGTGATTGCAGATAGTACTGATATCTCAGCTGATGACTTCCAAAAACTCGTAGAAAAAGCCAATGAAGTTTGCCCTTATTCAAAAGCGACTAAAGGCAATATTGATATGGAAGTAACCTCTGAGGTGAAATAAATGGGGTGAAATAAAGTTATCCGCTACTTTATATAACGACATACTCTAGAGCAGAAAATTAAGTAGAGAACGTTATTAGCATTTACTGTGCTAATAACGTTCTTTTTGTATGCGTACACATAGTAACTTTTAAGCCATTCGGCACGCGCTCATTTTATCGTTATAATATGGTCATACTATATTTTTATACCTGCTAAATTTTGATAACCTCTAATAAGTGACTCTTTATGACTGCTCATACAAAAGACAACGATCACAACTCCCACTCGCCTATCGACCCTGATACTCTGCCTAATTTTGCCATTATGCCCAACGTGGCGACTATGGACACTAGTAAGGTGGACAAGGATCAACCGCCTTTTATCTTAGTCGACGGCTCGTATTATCTGTTTCGCACCTATCATGCGCTGCCTAAAACCATGCAAAACACGCAAGGGTTAACCACTAACGCCATACGCGGCACGTTGAACGCGCTACTCAAGCTGATGCGTCGCTATCACCCGACCCATATGGCGGTGTGTTTTGATACTAAGTCGCCAACGTTTCGCCATAAAATGTCAGAAGAATACAAAGCCGGACGTCCGCCTATCGATGCTGAACTGGTGGAACAAATTCCTTATATCCATCGTTTGGTCACGGCTTTAGGTATTCCTTTGCTGCGCATCGAAGGCGCAGAAGCGGATGATATCATCGGGACGATGGCTTATCGGGCGGTAGCGCAAGGCCATCATGTGGTCATCTCTACCGGTGATAAAGACATGATGCAGCTGGTCAATGATGCGGTGATATTAGAAGATAGTTTCACTGGCAAAATTACTGATACCCAAGGTGTCATAGATAAGCTCGGCATCAAACCGGTGCAGATGATTGATTACTTAACGCTGATGGGTGATACCTCTGACGGTATCAAAGGCGTACCTGGTATCGGTAAAAAGACCGCCAAGGATCTGCTCGTTGAATACGGCGATATCGATAATATGCTTAAGCACATCGGTTTCATTAAAGGGCGCGGCGCTAAAGGGCTAATCGAGCATGCCGACGAGATTCCATTGAATGCCCAACTGGCGACTATTATCACTGACTTAGATATCGGTCACGATTGGAACGATCTAAAAATCAATACTGATCCTTGCGCCCATATCGATGAGCTGCGTGAGTTATATACTGAGCTTGAGTTTAAAAATGAGCTGGCATCGCTAGATCACCCTAACCACCCCGCCAATGGCGCGCAAAGTGTCGCCGAAACCCAAGCCAATGCTGAATCGCAAGCCCAAGTCGCCAAATCACTACAATCGACTGCTATTGAAAATATTAAAGACAGCAAAAGCCATGATAAAGCTTGGCATACGATACTGGACATGCCCGCCTTTGACAGCTTAGTTGCGCAATTAGAGTCAGCACCGCACTTTGTGCTCGATACCGAGACCACTAGCATCTACTGGCGCGAGGCTGAGATCGTCGGTCTATCCTTTGCTGTGCAAGCACATGAAGCTTATTATGTCCCGCTGACACATCGCTTAGAGGCTGATGAGCTAACCGCTAAGCAGCTCGATCGCGATACCGTACTAGCGCGTCTTAAACCGATATTAGAAAACCCCAAAATCGGTAAAATCGGTCAGCACTTAAAGTATGATGCGCATATTTTGAGTCATTACGATATTAACTTAGTAGGTGATATTCACGCCACGCCTAATAACTGGGCGATGGATACCATGCTTGCCAGCTACGTGATTAACGCGGCGATTACCCGTCACGGTATGGATGATCTAGCGCGGCACTACTTGCAAACGCAAACTATCAGTTATGAAGATGTGGCAGGTAAAGGCGCAAAACAAGTGACCTTCGATCAGGTGGCTATCGATATCGCCAGCGATTATGCTTGTGAAGATGCCGACATTACTTATCAGTTGTTTGAAGTGTTCAGCAATACCTTAGCCAATGACGACAATAACCTTCGACTGCTCAATGAGCTTGAAATTCCAACCGCTGAGATCCTCTGCCAAATGGAAGCAAGCGGTATCTTAATCAAGCGCTCGTTCTTAAACGAGCTATCCAAGCGTTTTGACGAAGAAATTATTGTCCTAGAAAAGCAGGCCTATGACATCGCTTGCGAGGAGTTTAATTTAGGCTCACCGAAACAGTTGGGTGAGATACTATTTGACAAGCTTGGCGTCATAGGCGGCAAAAAAACCAAATCAGGACAGTACTCAACGGGTGAAGCGGTGCTCTCCAAGATTGACCATCCGCTAGCAGAGATTACTCTTGAATACCGCGGCTTATCTAAGCTAAAAAATACTTATACTGACTCCCTCGATGCGGTAGCGGATAGCGAGACCGATCGCGTCCATACGAGCTATCATCAAGCGCTAACTAGCACGGGCCGCTTATCTTCGACTGACCCGAATCTGCAAAACATCCCGATCCGTACCAAGACTGGGCGTCTGATCCGTCAAGCCTTTATCGCGCCAGAAGGACGCGTGTTACTCGCAGCAGATTACTCGCAAATTGAGCTGCGACTCATGGCGCATTTCTCAGGCGATGCTAACTTAACTCGCGCCTTTAATGAAGGCTTAGATATTCACACCGCTACGGCGGCTGAAGTGTTAGGCAAAGCGGTTGATGAGGTTAGCGCTA
This sequence comes from Psychrobacter sp. 1U2, assembly GCF_051847575.1. Classification (NCBI taxonomy): domain Bacteria; kingdom Pseudomonadati; phylum Pseudomonadota; class Gammaproteobacteria; order Moraxellales; family Moraxellaceae; genus Psychrobacter; species Psychrobacter sp. 1U2. The sequence continues at coordinate 123,374 of NZ_JBPYDC010000008.1, read as the reverse complement.
CCGAGCGCCGCAACGCCAAAGCCATTAACTTTGGGCTACTATACGGCATGAGTGCTTTTGGTCTAGCGAAGCAATTGCAGATGAGCCGCGGTGAAGCGCAAGATTATATCGATATGTACTTCGATCGCTATCCTAGCGTCAAGCAATATATGATAGACACGCGCGCAAGCGCCTATGAGCGCGGCTATATTGAGACGATTCTTGGACGGAAACTTTATACTCCTGATATTAATAACAGCAACCGTATGGTCAAGCAAGCGGCTGAACGCGCCGCTATTAATGCGCCGCTACAAGGCTCCGCAGCTGATTTGATTAAACTTGCGATGATAGCGGTCGATAAAGTGCTCCCTAAAGAGCAAGCTAAAATGCTGCTACAAGTCCATGATGAGCTCGTGTTCGAGGTCGATAGCGATAAAGTCGAAGAGATTGCGCAGCTGATTACTGATGCTATGCAGGATGTGCTGCACGATACCGCAAAAAGTATGGGCTGGGAGGTTGATTTTGCGGTGCCATTATTGGTTGAGACTGGGATAGGCGAGAATTGGGATGAGGCGCATTAATATCGCTACTACTGAATATTGCTACTGCTAATATTAAAAATATCAATATGAATAATTGATGATTTAGTCATAGTTATCAATAGCATGAAATATTAGCAAGTATTATAATGACGCTTTATGCTAGTTATACTAGCCATCTTACTAGGTTGATATGAGCTAATATAATTTAGAAAGTGAGCTTAAGCTCACTTTTTTATTCCTTATTATTATGTATTCTAGATTAGGAGCCGATTATCTTCTCTGAAAATGGCATCATCGAAACTGCTAGTATTATCATCTTAGTCCTCTGCTTGCTACGTTCTGGACAGAATGCGCTGCAAAGCCATATCAAGCAAGGCGTCTATTTTTGGATAGCGGCTGTTTTGGTCTTTTTTACTGCTATTCGCCGCGAATTAAATCATCTTCCTGAGTTATTTATTGATACGCAAGCGCTTTGGCTAGGTCACAATTATGACTGGTGGGAAGATCGCATATTGCTAGTCATTTACATAGTAGCGCTAGGATTGTTGGTTTACGCTTGGCGTTACTGTTGGGCAGTATTGAAAACCACGCCGCTGTGGTTATATCTTAGCGTCGCAGTTTTGGCCTTACTGCAGTATATAGGCGAAAACGCTCTTGGCTTTTCTCATAGCTTGGGCATAGTAGTGGAAGAGTTGTCTGAGACGGCTATTTATCTAATGGCGCTTGGTTATTTGTGGTCGTTTAAAGTGCCAGGGTTTGAAGAGCATCTCGAGCAAAGATTAGAGCTTCAGCAAGTGACTCATTGATCATCCTCTCAAGCAATCGAGACCTTGGTTACCGATATCCTCTAGCATTCGATAGTTGGCTTTAGGTATCCTAACTTATTGATGGATATTGCTATTTTACTCTCACTATAAGCACTCGCGACTTCCGCTATAAAAGGATATATTATGAATGTATTAATCACTGGCGCATCACGCGGTATCGGTCTAGCGACGGCTAAGCGTTTGGCTGCCAAAGGCCACTGCGTCGGATTATTCGATATCGATACGCATGAGCTATCACACGCTATCAAGCAAAAGGCATTTAAAAAAGCCAATAAAAATCAGCGCGTGATCACAGGCGAATTAGATGTGACGCAAACAGACTCTTGGGATAACGCTATCGAGCACATGGTCAATAACTTTGGCGGTATCGATGTGCTTATCAACAACGCTGGCGTGCTCGTTAGCGGTGTGCTGCCAACTACTGACTTAGACAAGCAGCTATCACTGGTCGATATCAACTGCAAAGGGGTGTTAATCGGTTGTCATAAAGCCGTGCCTTATCTTGCCGATAGCACCAATGGTAAGATTATCAACCTATCTTCTGCCTCTGCTATTTATGGACAGTCTGAGGTCGCGCCTTATTCTGCCAGTAAGTTCTTCGTACGCGGCCTGACCGAAGCGCTCAATGTAGAGTATGCTGACTTAGGGATTAAGGTTATTGATGTGATGCCACTTTGGGTCAAATCCGATATGACTAAAGACATCGAAGTGACCAGTATTGATCGTTTGGGTATCAATTTGACTGTCGATGATGTCGCAAAAAAGCTATGCAAATTGAGCATCAGCGCTAATCGTAAAATTTCAAAAACACACTATCCTATTGGCTTACCTGCTAAGATTTTGCAAACTACTTCACAAGTGACGCCTGACTCTGTTATCCGCTTTATTAATAAAAAGATTGGCGCGAAATAGATTTTAAAGATTAGCGAATAAATAACGGCTAGCGAATTTCGGTAGCCGTTTTGCTCGCAGCGCGCACTTTTACCGCTTGTGCTACTGATTTATTACCAAAGCTATTATTCTCAATAAGCGTATGACTCACAGCACCCGCCGCGCTGTCTTCGCGGATCTCAGACCCTACCGTTATCGGCGTTACGACAATGTCGGCAAAGCGATTATCACGAATGCGTGTGCCATCATCTTCCACGATAATGCCGTTCTCGACTTGCTCGAAGCTATTATTAATAATGCTATTATCTTTAGCGCTATCTAGATGATAACTGGCAAATAGTGTTTGCTCAATGATATAAGCGCCACACTCAAAACCTTTCAGATTGCGTGATTGCCTTGACGCAATCCAGACACCAACGGGCTCATCACGAAAGGTGTTGTTAGCTATGATGTTGTTCCGGCTCGACTGGGTGCGTTTAAAGTGATTGCTACGCGACGCATCATCAGCATGCTCAAAACAATTGCGATATAGCAAAATACTGCCCGCACCATTATGGATAAAAGCGTTATTTTCGATGCGATTATGGCTTGATGAATCTACCGCTATCGCTTCACGATTGGGTTTAAAGGTACGAAAGCCATTGCCGATAAATACTGAATTTTTGATCACATTATCACGGCTGCCGAATTCTAAATACAAGCCCACTGTGCCGGCGTTTTGTACGCGGATGCTATCGAAGCTGACCTGTTGTACATGGTCACCGACAAAAATGCCGCTGTTAATACTGTTTAAGCTACTGATATTGATAATACTTATATCTTGTGGTGACAAAGCGCGATTGGCTGCAGCTTCTGTCAATCCTTTCAGATAACGCTGATTCGGATTGCTAAATTGGCGGATATGTACGGCATGACCATAGCCCTCAACGTGACAATTAGCGACCGCGATATCTTCAATAGCGGCATCTGTCTTTGGCTGAATAGTGATAGCACTAGCTTTTGACTCATCACCTTTAGCAGTACTTAGCATAGCACCTTGACAGTCCAAGGAGCTGTGCGAGCTATCAAGTACGAAACGCACTGATTTAGCGCTTAAGTCACAGCCTTGACTTAATACACTATGGCCTTTGATATTTAGCGTTTGCTGCGCCGTCAGTTGCGTACAATCAATAATTATATCGGGAGCTGGCAAGCTAGTATCCATGATTAGCGTTGCCTTTGCGATACCTTCAAGATTAGGACGGTCTTTATCGGCTTGATCATTGCCACTAAAGAGCCCATCACAAGCGCTTAAACTGGCTAAGCTCACTACAACAACTGTGCTATTAAACACTACAGCTTTGAGCGTTCCGCTATTGAAGACGGCACTGCTTAGTTTGATTTTATTCAATATCTTCACTCATCTATCTGCCATTGTGGGTATTGGTTATCATCTTACATTTTTTGACATGCTGTGACACCTTCCTACTAGCGCTACGCTACTTAGACAGTCAAAATACTAGCATCAACACTTGATAGCTCTTAACAAAGATAGCTTTTAACAAAAAAACTTTTAATAATGACAATAAGGAAGCTGCTATGAATAACTCAAAAACGCCAATTCCTAAAGAGATGGATCACATCGAAGGCGATGATAATATCACTGATAGCGAGCAAGGCAGTCAGCGTGTCGATATGGATAACACTAGCCTGCATACTTTTGATAATGATGACGTGATTGATAATAGTGCTGGATTCGATAACTCAGAAGTCGGTACCGATGCCACTCAGGGCTTGACGCCTATGCATCGTCAAAACATCGATGAAGCCACTGTCGATAACGTATTAGTGCAAGATAATTTAGACGATGACAATTATCCTAGTATAGTCGACATTGCTGATAAAGAAGCTGCCGAGCGCAGTAACGACGACGATTTTTAGTTGATGATTTATTAATTATTAACTTAGTAGTCGATAAGCTAGTAATTATTAACTTAGTAGTCGATAAGCTAGCTTATCATTAGCACTGCTCATAAAAAACACGCTTTATTAAGCGTGTTTTTTGGGTTCGACGGTTAGGTACTTAGCAGACTAAGCAAATAGCTATCTATCAAAAAAGCTTATACCCAGCCCTCAAGCGTACCTGCCCAGCCTTTGACTAACGGTGCACTCATCGCCTCTAATAGATCGATATGCGCTTCATCCATATTGAGCGCTGGAATATAGTGATACTCTTGCCCGCCGGCCTCAATAAAGTTATCACGGTTCTCAATCGCTAGCTCCTCAAGGGTCTCAAGGCAATCCGCCGAAAACGCGGGGCTAATAATCTGTACCGACTTGACGCCAGACTTGGCCCAATCGTCTAGCACCACATCGGTATAAGGCTTGACCCACTCTTGCTTACCAAAGCGCGACTGAAAACTGATGATCCACTCATCCTCCCTTAAGCCTAGCTCCTGCGCAACTTGCGCGGCAGTACATTTGCAGCGTTTGGGATAAGGATCGCCTTTATCAGCGTAGGGCTGCGGGATACCATGAAAGCTAAACATCAGTTTTTCAGGTTTGCCATGCTTGGCTTGAAAACGGCGAATACTATCAGCCAATGCCTTGATATAGAGCGGATGGGCGAAATAATCTTTGACGATCGTATAGTTGGGCAAATTACGCTGCTTGAGCGCCCACTTATTGATCGCATCGTAGACCGCCCCTGAAGAGGTTGCTGAATACTGTGGAAACACCGGCAATAATACAAAATGATCGACGCCCTCACCGCGCAGCTTATCCATCACATCAGGCAGGCCCGGATTGCCATAACTCATCGCCGAATGTACGGTGATTCGAAATGGCTTATTTGCTGCTGCCAAACGCGGTTCTAGCTGCTCGACTTGACCATTCAAGATATTGCGCATCGGCGAATCGCCATCCCAAATACTGGCGTAAGCTTCAGCGACGCGCTTGGGGCGGCTGGGTAATACAAACAGATTAAGAATAATCGCCCACAAGAATCTTGGGATCTCAATCACGCGTGGATCGGACAAAAACTGACGCAAATAGCGGCGCACAGCAGGCGCCGTCGGTGCGTCTGGCGTTCCTAGATTGATCAGTAGCACGGCAATACGGGGAGGCAGTTTAGGTTTCATAGCAGCCCATTATTTAAATAGAGTTTAGGAAGAGTTTAATAAGGTATTCGATAACTTCGCCTAAGGGCCTTAAGTTATACTTAAAAAAATAAATGGTTTTAATTTTGCTTAGTGTAGCATTTTATCGCTCAAAAACGCAGGAGAAATATAGGCTGTCTACCCTTTAGTGCTTTATACTCATACCTCCTGTTAATGAAGGTTGTACTCGAACGCGCATCGCCATACAATAGACAGCATTGGCGATGAGCATAGCGCTGTATTTGCCCCTATAAAAACGTCATCTTGCGAGGTAGCTTTGAGCGCACGTTCTGATACTAACACCCCTTCGACTAACCACCCTTCGACTAACCACCCTTCGACTGATAACGACTTCGATGCGTCCTTTGATCGGCAGCGCTCAGTAGGTTCAGTGGGCTTAATCACGCCTGAGACTATGCATTTCTCCGAGCCGTTGACTTTAGAGTGTAATCGCACTTTGCCCTCTTTTGATCTGGTCTATGAGACTTATGGCACGCTCAATGCAGACAAATCGAACGCGATTTTGATCTGTCATGCCTTATCCGGTAGTCATCATGCTGCTGGGTACTATGACGAGGATGATAAAAAAGCGGGCTGGTGGGATAATATGATTGGCCCTAATAAAGCCATCGATACCAATCAATTCTATGTGGTCTGTGTCAATAATATCGGTAGCTGTTTTGGCTCTACTGGCCCGACCACTCTCAACCCTGATAGCGTCCAGTCTGGCCAAACGCCACAAGTCTATGGCCCCGACTTTCCGCTGATCACCATCAAAGATTGGGTAAAAACCCAAGCGATGCTGTCTGATCGCTTAGGCATTGATACCTGGCACGCTATCGTCGGTGGCTCGATGGGCGGCATGCAGGCACTGCAATGGTCCGTGGACTACCCTGATCGTCTCAAACGCTGCGTGGTCATCGCTTGCACCCCTAAGCTCTCCGCGCAGAATATCGCCTTTAACGAAGTGGCGCGCCAGTCTATCTTGTCAGATCCTGACTTTATGGACGGACGTTATCTGCAAGCAGGCACTTATCCTAAGCGCGGTCTCATACTCGCGCGGATGGTAGGCCATATCACCTATTTGACCGACGATGCGATGAAAGCTAAGTTCGGCCGCGACCTAAAATCCGGCAAGTTTATGTACGGCTACGATGTTGAGTTTCAGGTCGAGAGTTATCTGCGTTATCAAGGTGAAAGATTTAGTAAAAATTTCGATGCTAATACCTATCTTTTGATGACCAAAGCCTTAGACTATTTTGACCCGACGCGCGGTTATCTATCACAGATTGAGCAGCAAGCGCTAGATGATAATGAAGCTAAAAAACAAAGTATCGATGAGGTGATAGCAGGCGCTGAAGAAGAGGTCAAAGAAGCCGCTATGGTAGACGATTCTGTTGAACTCAATGATTTAAAGACTGCCTTTGCTCATGCCCAGTGCCAGTATTTGATCGTGTCATTCACTACCGATTGGCGCTTCGCTCCTGAGCGCTCGCAAGAGATCGTCGATGCGCTGATGGCGACTGGCAAGCCGGTCAGCTATACCAACATCGATGCGCCGCATGGCCACGATTCTTTTCTTTTCGATATCCCGCGCTATATGGGCGCTATCAAAGGCTTTTTGACCGCGCCGTTTATTACCGATCATAATACCACTGGCAAGCAACAGACCGATCATCATTCAAAAGGAGCGCAATTGTGAGAATGGATTATCAACTCGCTGAGCGCTGGATTGCCCCGCGCTCGCACATCTTAGACTTAGGCTGTGGTAATGGTGAGCTACTCGCGCACTTACAGCAGCAGCTAGGCGTCAGTGGCTATGGCATCGAGATCGATGAGCACAAAATAAACGAAGCTATCGGCAAAGGCTTGTCTATCGTCGAGCAAGACCTCAACGACGGCCTTGAGCGCTTCGCAGATGACAGCTTTGATACGGTGGTGATGGCGCGAGCACTACAAGCGGTAAAAAACCCTGATGAGCTGCTCCTCGATATGCTCCGCGTGGGCCGAGAAGCGGTAATTACTTTTCCAAACTTTGCCCACTGGCAAAACCGTATCCACTTAGGACTTAAAGGGATGATGCCAGTCTCAGAGGCGCTGCCTTATGAGTGGTACAATACGCCGAACATTCATCTGTGTACCTTCAAAGACTTTGAGCAGCTGTGCGCCAAGCATGATATTCGTATTCTCAACCGTTTCGCGGTGAGCGATTCTGAAAAAGGCTATGCGCCCCTTATGTCGACCTTAGTGCGTCAAGCGCCAAACTTGCTAGCGGATGTGGCTATTTACCGCGTGACTAAAGCTTAAAATAAGACTTAGGACTAACGCTTAGATCGCCATCAAATGCCAATAAATAGAGTTACAAAGTAGGTTATAGTATTGTTGTATTAAGTAACGCTAGTGTAACTCCATGATTTTATTGGCTTCTCTTGGCCTCAAACTGTGGTAAAAATAGGTAATTAGTATTTGAGTTTCGTAACTTTGAGTGGTAAGCTTACAAAATATTGTCACTGACAACCCAATTTGAACCGTTTATCTGGCGCTTTAGTATAAGCGATAAGGCTAAAAAGGATTTTATCCAAGCCGCTACCCCTAGATAAGCTCAAGTACTCTTTATTCATTAGTTATGAAACAAACATCTTATTTAGACGAAGATATTGTTTGTTCACTCATTAATCACTACCTATTTTGGAGCTGCTATGAAATTATTAAAAGCTGCCTTGTTCACCGCTCTATTTTCTTGTGCTGGCCTAGCCAATGCGGAGCTGATCTCAAATGTACCGCTTGATACCTCACGTTTCGAGCTGATGTCGGTTAGTGACTTATCTGCTCGCGCCGCTCAGGGTAGCGATCACGCGCAGTTCTATCTCGCCAAGCGTCTACAAAAAGGCGAAGGCATTGCTAAAAATACTCAACAAGCTATTCAATGGTACACCCGCGCCGCCGAGCAAGGTGTTGCTCCTGCCCAGCTTAATCTAGCGATTATGTATCTACGCGGTGAAGGCGTTCAGCCTAACATCACCCAGGCACGTAAGTGGCTAGAAAAAGCAGCCATGCGCGGCGACAACCGTGCTAGCTATACGCTTGCTTTACTCGATGAAAAGCAAAAAAACCTAGTCGATGCCTATAAATGGTATGACTTAGCGGCTCGTGATGGCATGCTAGACGAAAAAGTACGTAATAAAGCTCGTGGCAAAATTGGTCAGTTGGCTTTGAACTTATCGTCTTCTGATATCGCTAGCGCCCGTAGCCAAGCGGATACTTGGTTTCAAAGCAAGTAAACCAAAGTAAATAGGCTTTGCACCAGCTCAAATTTAAAATAAAAATCCAGCCTTTGCGCTGGATTTTTTTATGCAAAGATTAGCGTTTAAAGCAGTGCGAACACTGACGCGGTTAAATAAAATTTGCTACTATGCTCTTACTAAATCTTATCAATGAAAATAACTGTTTAAATACTAATACTATTATTTAGGTGATCACATTATGGCTAAAAATGCCTTACAAGCGCAGCTCTTAAAAGCAGGGTTGGTGGATGATAAAAAAGCCAAAAAAATCAGCAAGCAAGCTCAGCACGCCAAGCGCACCGGCGATGCCTCTGCGACTGAGAGTAAAAAAGCGATAGCCGCCGCGCAAGCTGAGAAGGCAGAAAAGGATCTTAAGCTCAATCAGCAAAAGCAGCAGCAGTTAGAAGAAAAAACCCTACACGCCAATATCATTCAGATGATCAAGCAGCATCAAATCACTGAAACTGATGGCGAGGTAAGTTATCAATTCGTCGATGACACAAAGATTAAAAAAATCTACACCACTCAAAAGCTCTACGAGCAAATCGTAGCAGGTTTTGTGGTTATCGCGCGCTTAGAAGACGACTATGCCCTACTGCCGCGCCCGCTCGCTGAGCGTATCAACGATAAGATGACAGGCTTTATCGTGGTATCAAATGATAAGTCAGAAACTGAGTTAGAAGACGACGACCCGTACGCGGCTTATGTAATTCCTGATGATCTAATGTGGTAAGTCCTTATAACTCAAAATAGAAATCCAGCTTATTTGCTGGATTTTTTATATTGTTGAGCCTTTCTCTAAAAATTTAATCCTGATATCAGCTATTAAAATATTCAAAACCTTAGCCAAATTTGCTACACTACGCCCGCGCTAACCAATTCCACAATCAGGTTAGTGTTATCTATACCTTTATATCGCAACCTTTTCATTCAATGCACTAGGTTTACGTCCTAGCCCGCAGGAGTCCCACATGAGCACCAATAACCCAACTGCAACATCGGCCCCCGCCTACGATAGCGAAACTAACAATATCGTCGTCGCCGCTCTCTATAAATTTACCCGTTTTAACGATTATGAAGACTATCGTCAGCCTATCTTAGATACCATGCTGAGTAACGACGTCAAAGGCACATTATTGATTGCTAGTGAAGGTATCAATGGGACGATTTCCGGCACACGCTTGGGCATCGACAATGTCTTAGAGTATTTGCGTAGTATCAAAGCCGTTGGCAGCTTTACCTTTAAAGAGTCTTATACCAGCGAGCAGCCATTTTATCGCACCAAGGTTAAGCTCAAAAAAGAGATTGTCACTATGGGCGTCGAAGATATCGACCCGTTGCAATCCGTTGGGCGCTACGTCAAACCCAAAGATTGGAACGCGCTTATCTCCGATCCAGAAGTCATCCTCATCGATACGCGTAACGACTATGAAGTGCAAATCGGCACCTTTGAAAATGCCGTCAACCCTAATACTGAGACCTTTCGCGAGTTCCCAGAATACGTCGCCAAAGAGCTCGACCCTGCCAAGCATAAAAAGGTCGCGATGTTTTGCACTGGCGGTATTCGCTGCGAGAAGTCTACCGCTTATATGCGCGAGCAAGGCTTTGAAGAGGTGTATCATTTAGAGGGCGGCATCTTGAAGTACTTAGAGGAAGTGCCTGTCAGTGAGACCATGTGGCAAGGCGATTGCTTCGTCTTTGATAACCGCGTTTCGGTCAATCATAACTTAGAGAAAGGCGATTATGAGCAGTGCTTTGCTTGCCGCATGCCGATCACTTTTGATGACATGCAAAGCCCAGCTTATAGCAAAGGCGAGTCTTGCCCGCATTGTATCGGCAAAGCGACCGACGAGCAAAAAGCGCGTTTTCGCGAGCGCGAACGGCAGATGCAATTAGCCAAAGCTCGTGGTGAAACGCACATCGGTAGCGAAGTCAAGGACGTGATGGAAAAACGTAAAATGGCAAAAGAGGAAGCTCGAAAGCAGCAAGAAAATGCTCAAGCTAAACAATAAAAATCAGTAAACGCTTAGCGAAACTAGAGTTTATTATAAATACGGATTTATTAGCAATGAGAGTTAAAAGAAGAGGTCAACAGTGTCTCTTTTTTTAACTCTTTTTTATATCGCTGGATAAACTACATAGCCTTGACTATTTAGCTCAGCGCCTAATGTTGGCTTGGCAGGATCTAAGCGACCCACGCCCATGATATGCTCTACCCTATGGCCTCTAAGCAGTAAATAATCGGTAATAATACGCCGATGACAACGCCACCATACCGCTTCAGAACACATAAGGGTAAGGCGCTGTTTTTTCCCAAGTTGAATAAGCTTGTCAAGGGCCGCTTGAAAAGTATCACTTAACGCATAATCGGCATAGTTGTGAAAAGCTTGCACGCGCCATAGATTGTTAATGTCTTCATCGACTTGTTTTTGTTTTGGACGTCGCCCACCAAGGTCGATGCAATGCTGGTAACTAATGCCAACTTGACTGAGCGCTTGCGGTAAAGTATCGATATTAAAATGAGGGTTGGTGCTAGAACGAGGGAAGCTGCGCACATCAACGAGCAGTTCGATATCGGCTGCTTGAAGCATATCAATCAGTTCATCAAGGCTACGGGTCGAATGTCCAATCGTATAAAATGTGGTAGTCATGAGTTAACTCGCTGTCATCTTGAATTGTCCAATAATTTTGCTCATTCAATATTAACCAGCTTGAACTTGCTCAATCATTAGGACTTTTGTAGGGCTATCGTGGCCAAAGGCGGCTAACGCGGCAAAACCCATCACATAAAAATAGAATGACCTAAACCTTTAGTGCTTATAATCATACCCAGCATAAAAAGAGAGGGGCTCAATTCAATTGGGCCCCTTTTTTGACGTTTATAATGCGTTTTATCGAATATGATCAGCTACCGCGATACGTGCTATAACCATACTGCGATAAAGTGATCGGCACATGATAGTGATTATCGCCCTCTATATTGAAATTGACTTCGATATAAGGAAAGAAGGATTTCTTGCCCATTTTGTTAAAATAAGGCGTAGTCTCAAAGATGAGCTTATAAGTGCCATCATGATTGACATCGACTTCATTAGGCAGGAAGTCATTGATACGGCCGCCTTCATTGGTTTTCTTAGTATCGAGTAACTGCCAGCTACCACTAGTTTGCTGCTTCATCAATTTTACGTTGACATTAGGCGCAGGCTCACCGCTGCCAATATCGAGAATATGGCTTGATAACTGATACTCACCGTCAGCCGCGAAACTAGCGGTCGCACTCAAAGCGAGTACACTACCCAGAGCAGCTGCTTTTATTGTATTGGTTTTCATAAAAATCCTGTTTTATTATGCTATTTATTATAGACAGAGCGCCTCTATTAGAAGTTACGCCTAGACTTAATTAAAAAGTATAAATTATTGAAAACCCAAAATTGTGAAGAAAACGTTAAATAATATAACAAGGCGTAAGCTACACTTAATAGCCTATAAATCACTCTATAATTCCGGTCAACCACTAAGATAATTTATCACCCATAAAAAAGAGCCTCGTTATTGAGACTCTTTCTTAGTTGACATCGTATTGGTTGAAACTATAAATATTGACTAGAACAAGATACGCACGCGAATGGTTTCTTCGACGTCTTTGAGCTGATCAAGGGCAGCATTCGAGTCGTTATAATCGACATCCATCACGAGATAACCGACATCGCCTTCGGTCATTAGGCTTTGCGCTAAGATATTAATACCCGCTTCTGCAAATAGGCGGTTGATTTGCGAGAGAACGCCTGGCACGTTTTTATGAATATGTAGCAAACGGTGCGAGCCTTCTTTGAACGGTATCGACACTTCTGGGAAGTTGACCGCTGTCGCGGTATCGCCTTGATCTGAGTATTTTACAAACTTCTCAGCCACTTCTAGACCGATATTCTCTTGCGCTTCTTGGGTCGAGCCACCGATATGCGGTGTCAAGATGACATTATCGAACTTACGTAGCGGCGATTCAAATTCTTGATCGGCAGACTTTGGCTCTTTTGGGAACACATCGATCGCCGCACCGAGCACCTTACCAGACTCAATGACTGCGGCAAGATCGTCGATCTCGACGCAAGTACCGCGGGCGGCATTGATAAAGTAGCTGCCTTCTTTCATCTGATTGAACTGCTCAGCGCCCATCATATAGCGCGTACTTGGCACATCAGGAACGTGCAAAGTGACGATATCTGCCGTTGAGAGTAGCTCGTTCAAACTGCCAACTTGTACCGCGTTACCTAGTGGCAGTTTAGTGACCACATCATGATAGATGACTTTCATACCGAAGCTTTCAGCCAAGACCGATAGCTGTGAGCCGATAGAGCCGTAGCCGACGATGCCGATCGTCTTGCCGCGAACCTCATGTGAGTTGGTCGCAGACTTGCCCCAACCGCCGCGATGTACAGTAGCGTTCTTTTCGGGGATACCGCGATACAGCATAATAGCTTCGGCTAAGACTAGCTCAGCCACTGAGCGCGTATTAGAATAAGGCGCGTTGAAGACCGGAATACCCATCTCACGGGCCGCATCTAGATCGACTTGGTTGGTACCAATACAAAAGCAGCCGATACCGATGAGTTTTTCGGCTTTTTCTAATACTTGACGCGTGAGCTGCGTACGCGAACGAATGCCGATGAAGTGTGCATCTTTGATTTTTTCGATCAGCTCATCTTCATCGAGCGCGTGGCTTAAGTATTCAATGTTGGTGTAACCCGCCCCTTCTAATACTTTTAAAGCGTTTTCATGCAAGCCTTCTAGTAATAGAAAACGAATTTTATCTTTTTGTAATGATAATGCCATACGAAATCTTTCCTATAATTTATTAAGTGAGTTGGTTATTGACAAGTAGGGTTTGAGTCGCTTATCTATTTGACTCCATTTAAAAACAATACAGTGCTACTGGTGTACATTTTTCTAGCGTACTGTTCTCACAGAAGCTGCGAGAAACTCAACCCAGTAGTTTGCCCTGATTCTAGTATCGATGTTAAAACTATCGTTACTAAAACTACAGTATCGATGTTAAAAAAGTGCAGGCGACACCCTCTTGGGTCATCACTCACTTATGATGAATAAAAACAATGCGCTTATATTACACAAAATCGCCCGAGGATGTTAGAGAATAAGAGGAATAAGTTGTCATCGTTTTGGTTAATGGTGACTGATTCAGTCTCGCATCTGCTTAGATATAGCCCTGTGATGTGCTAATATTAGCCTTATCTCATTTCCTTACCCTTATCTATTGCTACTGCTAAATAGCCGAGACTATTATGAATGAATCCCTTATCGAAAACCAACCGGCACACGAGCGCACTCATGCGGCTGAGCAAGCGGACATCAATGAGCCAAGCTTGCAGAGTGCTGTCAATACTGCAGCGGTGCAAGCTATTTTACAGACTTTACGTCAGACCCATCAGTTTGAAGAGAGCCAAATAAAAACCGATAGCGAAAGCTTAGAGCATTGGGGTAAAGACTGGACCAAGCATTTCGCACCTGCCGCCGCCGCTATCGTCTTTCCAAAGACCACTGAGCAAGTACAAGCGATTGTCTTATTAGCTAACGAGCATAACGTGGTCTTAACCCCAAGCGGTGGTCGTACGGGACTGTCGGCAGGCGCAGTGGCTGCTAATGGTGAGATCGTCGTCAGTATGGATAAGATGAATGCTATTGGTCAATTCTATCCCGCTGATCGTATGGTTGAGATCGAAGCCGGCGTGGTTACAGAGCAGCTGCAGCAGTTCGCTGAATCCAAAGATTTATACTACCCTGTCGATTTTGCCTCGGCAGGTTCGAGCCAAATCGGCGGCAACATCGGCACCAATGCCGGCGGCATAAAAGTGATACGCTATGGCATGACCCGTCAATGGATTATGGGCTTGACCGTAGTCACTGGCAAAGGCGATATCTTGCAGCTTAATCGCGGCATGGTGAAAAATGCCACCGGTTATGACCTGCGTCACCTGTTCATCGGTTCTGAGGGCACACTTGGCTTCGTCACTCAGGCGCAGATTAAGCTGGATCGCTTGCCGCAGGACTTGAACGTCATGGTGCTAGGTATGGACAGCTTCAACGATGTGATGAACGTACTATCCGCCTTTCAAGCGAAGATTGATCTAACTGCTTTTGAATTCTTCGATGAGGTGGCGATTGATAAGCTAATGGCGCACGGACAAGTACAAGAGCCGTTTGAATCGCGCACCAAGTTTTATACGCTGCTAGAGTTCGAAGCGCCTTATGAGCCGATTATGGATAAAGCCATGGCGATATTTGAAGAGTGCATGGAGCAAGGCTGGGTTGTCGATGGGGTGATGAGTCAGAGCCTGGCGCAAGCAGCAGAGCTATGGAAGCTACGCGAATACATCTCTGAGACTATCTCGGTATTTACGCCCTATAAAAATGACGTTTCGGTGTTGATCAGCTACGTGCCTGAGTTTATCGAAGAGATTGATGCAATTGTCAGTCACAACTATCCTGACTTTGAGGTGTGCTGGTTTGGGCATATCGGCGATGGTAATTTACATCTCAATATCTTAAAGCCTGAAAACATGAGCAAAGATGATTTCTTTCGCGAGTGTCAAATCGTCAATAAATATGTGTTTGAAACCGTACAAAAATATGGCGGCTCGGTATCAGCTGAACATGGTGTGGGTATGACTAAGAAGCCTTATCTACAGTATAGCCGTAGCGCCCTTGAGATTGACTATTTGCGAGAAGTCAAAAAAGTCTTTGATCCCAATAATATTATGAATCGCGGTAAGATTTTCGATATGTAGTAGAGTTTATTTATTTCAAAATTGCGGTTAAAAAAATGACGCTAAACTTTTAGTCTAACGTCATTTTTCTCATTAAAAGGCTAAAACGTCTTGCCAGACAACCGTTTATTGGCTTATCGGGTTGGTAAATTAGTAATTTAGTAGTAGTAACCCTATAACCAATAATACTGCCAAAAACCCTTGCACAATTAAAAAAGCTTGATGTGGGGCGGCAATGTACTTGATCATATTACCCAATGCATTGTAAGTAATTCCAGCAGCATTGACATGCGGCGGTGTCTCAAAGTTTTTGATGACGCCTAAGAATTGTTCAGTTCGCTCACTACTCCAACCATGCGGCGCAAACGGCAGAAAAGGCGATAATTGCGCGGCCTGCTGCTTGGTTGCAGGAGACCATAGCCAACGCTCCAAAAACAGCAAACGCATCCGCCAATCATAAAAAGTGCGCTGTTCAATGGTTTTTAGTAATATGATCTTGACATTTTTATGGCGTTTATCAGCAAATATGCGCTGCTGTAATGCCATTACCTTGGCTTTTTCACCTTCTATGCACTGCAAAAAATGACTGTTGCCATAACAAAGCGTACCGGTGATTCCTTGTTGCTGATTATAGTCACGAGCATAGGCTTCTACTTTATCAAATATCGAAGCTTGTAGGCGCGAATGGAGCGTCAAACTACTCACATAAACCAAACGAATCAAAGCGGTTTCTGCTGTTTTATCTAAAGCTTTAACCGTATCGGTATGGTTTAGAAGTAAGGTCATATGCAATCCTAATAGTGGTTTACCTGACTAGTAGACCAAATAAATAAACTAAACTAGCGGTGACTGTCACGCTTACTAGGATTAACTAGTAACCTGTTGCGCAAATGTTATGATGACAAACACAGATTTTCGAGAGACAAAATAGAGGATAGATTCTAAATAGTAACTGGCAAGTAATTGTTATTATTAATTATTGTATCATCCGTACTACGGATTTAATACTTTTTTTTATAGACCAAGAAAAACAGAAAACTTACTGATAAATAAGCCTAGTTAAAGGCGTAGCTTATGCATTTAAGCGAACAAATAGTTGTTTAAAAACCCATCAAACCATAGCAAATAAAGAAAGTTAATCACAGCCAACCTACGTTCAATAGCTAACACTACCAAAATAGGAACACCGATGAGCAAGATAGAAAAACTAGACGACTTTCACCTAACGATTGCTGAGATTAAGAAAAAAGACTACCCGCAAGTCAAAGAGCTCATGGATCGCGTCTATGTCAACTTAGGCGGCGCTTGGTCAAAGACCACGATTCATACTTTGATCGACGCTTTTCCTGAAGGCCAAATTGCATTATTCGACCATGATCAGTTGATCGGCATGGTGCTATCGATGCGCGTTGATTATGCCAAGTTCTCGAACCCGCATACTTATGACGATCTAATCGGTCATAGAGAGATCATAAAAGACGATCCTGAGGGCGACGCTATCTACGGTTTGGACGCGCTTATCGATCCAGAGTATCGCGGCTATCGTTTGGGCCGACGTCTTTATGATGCGCGTAAAGAGCTGTGCCGACAGATGAACTTTCGCTCTATCTTAGCCGGTGGCCGTATTCCCAAATACTATAACCATCAGGATTTGACGCCAGGCGAGTATATTGACGCCGTCGAGTCACGCGAGATTCATGATCCTGCGCTCTCTTTTCAGCTGTCTAATGGCTTTATCGTCAAGCGTATTTTGACCGGCTACCTGCCTGATGACAAGCAGTCCAAAGGCTTTGCGACGCTCCTTGAGTGGGCCAATATCTACTACGAGCCCAAAGACTACAAGCCGAATACTCGTAAGTCTGAGGTGCGTATTGGCGGTATTCAGTGGCAGATGCGTGAAGTCGAGTCGCCTGAGGAACTACTACAGCAAGTCGAGTTCTTCGTCGATATCATGGCGGATTATAACTCTGACTTTGCCTGCTTGCCTGAGTTCTTTAACGCACCGCTAATGGGGCTGTGCGAGTCGACCGATCAGAACGTTGCGATTCGCTTTTTGGCAGATTATACCGAATGGTTTAAGAATGAAATCTCTCATTTAGCAGTGACATATAACGTCAACGTCATCAGTGGCTCTATGCCGCTACTCGATGAAAACGATACGCTATACAACGTCAGCTACTTATGCCGCCGCGATGGAACTGTCGAGGAGCAGCGCAAGATTCATATTACCCCGCACGAGCGTAGCGCTTGGGTGATCGAAGGCGGCGATGAGGTCAAAGTGTTCGATACCGATGCAGGCCG
The DNA here is from genome assembly GCF_051847575.1 of Psychrobacter sp. 1U2. NCBI lineage: Bacteria > Pseudomonadati > Pseudomonadota > Gammaproteobacteria > Moraxellales > Moraxellaceae > Psychrobacter > Psychrobacter sp. 1U2. The sequence goes on along the minus strand of NZ_JBPYDC010000008.1, from coordinate 105,634 downwards.
TGTTGGCATTTTGGTTTGTTACGACGTTGAGTTCCCAGAGCTGGCGCGTCTCATGGCCCTCGATGATATGGATATCTTATTTGTACCATTTTGGACGGACACTCAAAATGGCTATTTACGCGTCCGCCATTGCGCGCAAGCCCGCGCGATTGAAAACGAGTGCTATGTGATGATTTGCGGTTCAGTCGGTAACCTGCCACAGGTCGAAAGCTTAGATATTCAGTATGCACAGTCGTCTATCTTTTCGCCATCTGACTTTGCCTTCCCGCACGATGCCATTATGGCGGAGACTACGGCTAATACGGAAATGGTGTTCTTCTCTGACTTAAATTTAGACAAGCTCATTCACGTACGTAACGAAGGCTCCGTGCATAATTTGCTCGATCGCCGTGATGACTTATTTAGCCTAAAATGGAAGCGTAAGTCAAAGATTTCAGCGAGCAAGCTCAGCGATGAAGAGCGCCGTGAAAACTCAGGCAGCGTCCTATTAGGCGATCCGTTACAGAATCGCGCGCAAAAGTCTTAAATATAGTTAGTCCTAAATAAAAGGAGTATATCCATTACAGCGTGCTACTGGTATAAATTTTCCTGGCGTGCTGCGTTCCAAAAGACTGCGTAAAATTCATCCCAGTAGCACTGGGTTTACTTTATGGTGGATTGACTATACTTAAATCTTAAACGCTCAACTAAACACTTAACTTTTATAAAAACGGCTGACCTTTCAGCCGTTTATTTTTATCTATAGTTAATTCAACATAAAAAAGATAACGATTAAAAAACTATAAGCTCAGAGAAAAACACTATGACTACTGATGTAGAAAAAACAGGCATAACAGTTAAAAAAACGCCGAAGCAAAAATTTTGGTCGGTGCTAAAAACCACCCTACTGTACGGTCTTGTCTTTATCGTTATTTATACCGCGATTAACTGGTGGCGACAGCCTGTCATGCCCGCTAATCCACAACTGCAATTGACCGATTATCAAGGACAAGCGCTAGATTTAGCAGCGATGAGTACGGATACGCCTACGCTAGTCTATTTTTGGGGCACTTGGTGCCCGATATGTACTTATACTTCACCTACTATTGATAAGCTTGCGGCCGCTGGCAACTATCCGGTAGTGACTGTTGCCATTAAGTCAGGCTCCGATCAAGAGCTGCAAAACTATATGCAGCAAAATAATTTTGACTTCACTACCGTCAACGATGAAGACGGTGCGATCTTCGCAGATTGGCAAGGGCAAGTGACGCCCTCTTATGTCGTCTTAAAAGAGGGTGAGATGACGCAAGGGTTAACAGGTATTCAGCCGCTATGGTCGCTTAAGCTTAGGTTGTGGTTGAGCTCTATTTTTTAACCAATTAATTCATTGAGCGCCTTATACTCATAATCTAGCGCTTCTGCAACCGCCTCATAAGTGATATAACCTTGCGCGGCATTTACCCCTTTTGCAAAGGCAGCATCATCATGACAAGCTTGCTTAACCCCTTTTTTGGCCAGCTTTTGAATATAGGGCAAGGTAACATTCGATAGCGCCATCGTAGCCGTACGTGGCACCGCTCCTGGGATATTGGCAACCGCGTAATGGACGATGCCGTGCTTAATATAAGTCGGATCGTCATGGGTAGTAATGCGATCGGTGGTCTCAAAGACGCCGCCTTGATCGATAGCGATATCGATAATTACCCCGCCATCATCCATCGACTCTATCATCTCTTCTGTGACTAGCTTGGGGGTGGCCGCACCCGGAATCAGTACCGCGCCAATGACCAAATCACTGACCTCGACGCTGTCGGCGATGTTGACTTTATTAGAGATTAAAGTCTGTACGTTATTACCGAACATCTCGGACAGCTCTTTGAGTCGCTTGGGATCTAAGTCTAAAATTGTCACGTCGGCTCGCAGGCCAATAGCGATTTTGGCCGCTTCCGTACCTGAGACGCCGCCGCCAATGATAGTAACGCGGCCCTTTTGCACCCCAGGCACGCCGCCAAGTAAAATCCCCTTACCGCCATAAAACTTCTGCAAGAACTGCGCGCCGATTTGGGTACTCATACGGCCAGCGATCTCGCTCATAGGGGTCAATAGTGGCAAAGAGTTATCAGCCAGTTGTACGGTTTCATAGGCTATCGCCGTGACTTTATTGTGCACTAATACTTTGGCTAATTCAGGCTCATTGGCCAGATGCAAGTAAGTAAACAAAATTAGATCTTCGTTTAAATATTTAAATTCTTCTTGCTGGGGTTCTTTTACTTTGATGACCAGCTCGGCGTCCCAAGCTTTACTAGCGCTATTGACGATGGTCGCGCCCGCCTCCTCATAATCCTCATCAGTGAAGTGCGAACCCATGCCCGCATCGCATTCGACAAAAACCTTATGACCGTCGCTGACTAACACAGTAACGGCGTTTGGAGGCAGACCGACACGGTTTTCGTTATTTTTAATCTCTTTGGGGATACCTATTTTCATGATGACTCCTTCATCTTTAACGTGATTTATTCAGTATTTTTATCCGTTAAATTTTATGGTTCCGTATTTTAAGTGAAACGGTTGTTAAGTACAGTTGTACACTGCTTATCACTATTACGCAACTAAAATGACACGCGCAGTACATGCCCCTTTTTACCCTAGTAGAATTAACATATAATAGCTGCCATTCTTAACATAATCTGACGCTAACTTATTTAAGTTAAGGCATTATTTAGGGTAAGGTGCTATTTAAATTGAAGCGCTATTTAACCTTAGCTATTAGCCCCCATACACTATCTACTTGAGCTGATAAATTACTTAACCTGATAAAAGATACCCTCCTATGACTGACAAAGCTACTGACACTCCTAGCCACGATTACAAAGATACTCTAAATCTAGCAGATACGCCTTTTGCGATGCGTGCCAATTTGGCCAAACGTGAGCCCGATTGGTTAGCCGCTTGGGAAGCTGACGATGTCTACGGTAAGATTCGTCAGGCGCGTACTGGTGCGACTAAGTACATTTTGCACGACGGCCCTCCTTACGCCAACGGTCAGATTCACTTAGGTCACGCGGTCAATAAAGTCATCAAGGATATGATTGTTAAGTCGAAGACGCTTTCAGGGTTTGATGCGCCTTATGTGCCAGGTTGGGACTGTCATGGCTTGCCTATCGAGCAAAAAGTCGAGGCGAAAGTCGGTAAGGTCGGCCAAAAAGTCTCGGCAACTGAGTTTCGTGGTCTTTGCCGTGAGTATGCGGCCACCCAAATCGAACTACAAAAAGTTGATTTTAAACGTTTAGGTATCTTTGGCGATTGGGATAATCCTTATCTGACCATGAACTTTGCGCAGGAAGCCAATATCGTCCGGGCGCTCAGTAAGATCTATGAAAATGGCCATGTCACCCGCGGTATGAAGCCGGTCAACTGGTGCTTGGACTGTACCTCGGCACTGGCAGAAGCGGAAGTGGAATATCAAGATAAAGTCTCTGACGCGATCTATGTCAGCTTCGATCTGCTTGATACTGAAAAGCTAAACGCGTTGGCAAAAATAGACGGCACTATCTCAGTCGTTATCTGGACGACGACACCTTGGACTCTGCCCGCTAACCAAGCTATCTCGGTGCATCCTGAGCATGACTATTCGGTGGTAGCGACCACCAAGGGTAATCTACTCCTGGCGCACGATTTAGTCGAAACTGCGCTAACGGAGATTAAGTTAGATAGCCAAGGTATCTTAGCTACGGTTTCAGGTAAGGAGCTTGAAGGCTTGCGCGCTCAGCATCCGCTTATTGAGGAACGTCAAGTACCTATCATCTTAGGCGACCATGTCACGGTTGACAGTGGTACGGGTCTGGTACACACCGCGCCGGGTCATGGTCTCGACGATTATATTGTGGGTCTAAAATATAACTTACCCGTCGAAAACCCAGTCGGCGGTAATGGCGTTTATTTAGAGAGCGCGGCGGTATTTGCAGGCGAGCATATCTATAAAGCTAATCCAAAAATCATTGCCGCTTTGCATGATAATGATCATTTGGTGAGCCATACCAAGATTGAGCACAGCTATCCGCACTGCTGGCGTCATAAGTCGCCGATTATCTTCCGTGCCACGCCGCAGTGGTTTATTAATATGGAAAAGGAAGGTTTGCGTGAACGTGCTTTAAACGATATTCCAGAAGTACAGTGGACGCCTGCTTGGGGTCAGAACCGTATTGAGGCGATGATGACCGGTCGCCCTGATTGGTGTATCTCACGCCAGCGTACTTGGGGCGTGCCGATTGCTTTTTTCACTCATAAACAGACCGGCGAGCTGCATCCCAATACTCTTGAGCTAATGGAAGCCGCCGCACAAAATATCGCTAAGGGCGGCGTGGAAGCTTGGTTTGATGCCAGCTGTGAAGATTACTTAGGCGATGAATCTGCTGATTATGATAAGTCTACTGATACTTTAGATGTCTGGTTCGATTCAGGGACCACCCATTTTGCCGTGCTCGAGCAGCGTGATGAGCTGACCAATCCTGCCGATATGTACTTAGAAGGTTCCGATCAGCATCGCGGCTGGTTTCAGACTTCCTTACTCACGTCAGAAGCCATGTACGAGCGCCCGCCGTTTAAGCAAGTGTTGACACACGGCTTTGTGGTCGACGAAAACGGCCGCAAAATGAGTAAGTCATTAGGCAATATCATCACCCCGCAAGAAGAGATCAATAAGACCGGCGCGGATATGCTGCGCCTATGGATTGCCTCGAGTGACTATCGCTATGAGATGAGCGCGGGCAAAACGGTATTCAAAGGCGCGATCGACATGTACCGCCGTATCCGTAATACCTTACGCTTCTTACTTGCCAACACCGATGACTTTAATGCAGCTACTGACAGCATCGACATCAATGAGCTGGTCAGCCTAGATAAATTCATCATCGAGCGCGCGCAAAGCGTACAAACGCAAATCGTTAGTGCTTATGATGCGATGGACTTTCACCAAGTCACTCAGCATATCACTGCTTTTTGCTCGCAGGACTTGGGCAGCTTTTATCTAGATATTATCAAAGATCGTCAGTACACCACCCAAAAGGATGGTCAACCGCGCCGCTCGGCACAGACAGCGATCTATCATATCGCCCAAGCCTTGATACGTTGGATTACCCCTATCTTATCCTTTACCGCGCAAGAAGCGTGGGAGGTCTTGAATAGCAAAGATGAGCAAGCCGCCGGTAGCTATGTCTTTACGCAAGAATGGTACGAGTTTCCAGCGCTTGAGCTTAGCACTATCAGTAGTGAAGATTGGCACCATATCATGCGCGCCAAAGATATGGTCAATAAGAACATCGAAATCGCGCGCGGCAACAAGCTACTGAACGCCAATCTAGCTGCTGATGCAACTTTGTATGCTGATGGCGCCATGCATGACAGCTTAGCCAAGCTAAAGGATGAGCTACGTTTTGTGTTGATTACCAGTAACGCTACTTTAAAGCCTATCAGCGCAGCACCTGCGGTTGACCAAAATACCGATGACGATAGCAGTAGTGACGAAAGCGCTGTAGCCGCAGCGGATCTAAAAGTCACTATCGACGTCGCTGACGGGACTAAATGCGTGCGCTGTTGGCACATCCGTAACGACGTTGGTACTGACAGCGAGCATCCAGAGCTGTGCGCGCGCTGCGTAACTAACGTGGCAGGCAGCGGTGAGGTGCGTCACTATGCTTGATACGCCTGAGCGTCCTACTAACGAAGTCGATAATTCGCCGAGACCTGCTCACGTCACGACAGGTAACTCAGTGACACCTAGAAGTCGACTGATTAAAACCCCAAAAGTGGTGGCTAATGGCAGCCGTGCTTTTTTGTGGTACTTATTGTCGATAGCGATCATTGTCCTTGATCAGTGGACCAAATGGCTCGCGGAAACTAAGCTGAATTTTTTGGAGCCGATACCGGTCATTGAGCCATTCTTGAATTGGACATTGGCCTATAACTACGGCGCAGCCTTTAGCTTTTTAGCGGATGCTGGCGGCTGGCAAAAGTGGTTTTTTTCAGGCTTAGCGCTAGTGATTGCGCTATTTTTGCTGGTTTATTTGATCAGAGCACCGCGCAATGCCAAGCTGTTATCGCTAGGGCTAGCCATGGTACTCGGCGGCGCTATTGGCAATCTAATTGATCGCGTCAGGCTTGGTAAAGTGGTCGATTTTATCCACGTGCACTATGCTGATGTTTGGCACTACCCTATCTTTAATATTGCCGATATCGCGATCTGTATCGGCGTCGCTATTATCGTCATCGACATGCTGTTTTTGGAAGGTAAGCGCGAAGGCAAGCATAAGGCCTAATTGTTAGTATGTTGGTTTTGTATCATCAGAAAAAGGGCTTACGATAACGTGAGCCCTTTTTTTGCTTGGGATTGTTGTAGTGAGATTGATCTTGATGGTGCGCAGAGTGCAACCTACGATAAATCTCTTTATTTCTTAGGAAAATGTTCCCGCGCAGACAATCTTTTTACATAAGCCTTAGCGGACTCAGGTAAAGGAACACCCAACATTTTTAGCCAATTGAACAGATGGTGATAATAGATATCCGCTAAGGTAAAGCTATCACCTGCTATATAGTCTTGCTCATTTAACCAGTCATTAGCAATTGGTAGCGCTTTTTGGATGTTTTCCATACAATTCTCAGCCGTACCTTCAGGCCAATTCTCGTAATTCTCTAGCACCTTAATCTTAGTTAAAATCCACAGATAGCTCTCAATTTCTATCATGCCAAACGAGATGACCTGACGCAGTTTATAGTTCTTCTCGGCATAATTATTGTCATCTTGACTGGGCGTCAATGGGCTATCAGGATGCAAGTCATTAAGGTATTCGATAATCGCTAAGGATTCGGTGAAGTTTTTACCGTTATGAGTAATTGCGGGTATTTTTCCGAACGGGTTAATCGCGAGAAAATCTGGATGTCGCTGCTCGAACTTATGACCATCGAGCTCCTTAGTTTCGTATTCCAAGCCAAGCTCTTGCAGTGCCCAAACCACGGTTTCTGCGCGGCTAGGATGAGTGTATTTATAGAGTGTAATCACTAAAACGTCCCTTTTATAGTTTGTTAGAAATCTCATTAAGAAAAACTTTTATATTCATAACATATACATCTAAACGATAGCAAATCACTTAGACTATTGAAATGAATTTTATCTAATAAATACAAAGGACGCTACTATGATGAAGGATCAATCCAAGCCAGTTTTTCAAAAGCAAGTTTCTGATTCTGATGACTCTGTTGCTGGTTCTGCTGCTCGCACGGTTACCTTATCCGTATTACAAGCAGATATTACCACGCTACCAGTCGATGCTATCGTCAATGCGGCCAATTCAAGTTTACTCGGTGGCGGCGGTGTCGATGGCGCAATTCATCGCGCCGCAGGGCCTGAATTACTCAAGTATTGCCGCTCCCTAAACGGCTGCGCCACTGGCGAGGCTAAGATCAGCCCTGCGTTTAACCTCCCCTGTGACTATGTCATTCATACGGTAGGGCCTATCTGGCACGGTGGTAGTAAGGATGAAGAAGCGCTACTTACGAGCTGCTATCAAAACTCGTTAGAATTGGCAGTTGAAAATAAAGTCGCTAGCCTTGCTTTTCCTTCTATTAGTACGGGGGTTTATGGTTATCCCATTGATAAAGCAACCGAAGTCGCGGTAAATACGGTAAGAAATTACATACAAGACAAGCTAAAAAATTCCGATAGTTTTTCGATAAATGACATTATCTTTTGCTGCTTCTCAAATAAAGATGCCGCAGTTTATCAGCGAATTTTGGAAGCGCTTTGAATAGAGGCTATAACCACTTTCCAATAGTCTCTAAACCGCCACCTGCCATAATAAATAACAAACCCGCTAAGTTAATCACTACCGTTAGATAATAGGTGAAGCGAAAGTCAGGCTTTTGCGATTTGTGACGCAAGTAAGTTTGGGCGACCATAGCGCCAACCCAGCCGCCGAGCATGCTTAATAGATGCAAATTGGATTCAGGCGTACGCCATTCATTATTTTGCGCGGCCGCTTTGTCCTTGGCGTAAGTCAGATAGGTCAATATTCCTAATACAAAATACCAAGCTACGACGAGCCAGCTCAAATCATCCATGACCGCGAGCAATATTAGCACTGCATAAAAGCCAACGCCCAAAAATAAGCGTTTAGTTTGTCCGACCTCAAAGTCTGCTTGCTGATTCCTTTTTGAGTTACGCCTGCGAATTTGACTATTTTTATCCCTCATTTGCTGCTGCACAAAACTTAGCTCTTGTACTTGACGAGCTTGCAAGCGACCTTGCTTATCTTGTCCAACACTGAAGACTACTGGCTCATCGATAACAGGTCGACGCGGCGCTTTAAACTCACTAACATGAAAAAACAGCGACTCACCAACTTCGGTTTCGATAAAACCAAAGCCTTTGTCATCTTGCCATTTTGTAATTCGACCTTGTTGTCTATTTGCCATTGCTAACGATACTCTTTATTATTTGACTATGATTAATAACTTTTTATGATTCATTAACTCTATATAACTAAGACTGTTTTAGCGCCTTTACGTTACACTATTTACGCTTACATGGGGCACTATTTCGCTTATCATTTCTAAGCTAAGACCCTATTATTTAAGATTATCATCTGCTATATATCTCATACCTTAACTATAAATGGCTGTTCACTATGACCCAATCACCAGACGCACCGAAATTTATTAACCCCCACGAAGACACCCGTATCACTCACGGCAGTTTAGTAAAGCTTCATTTTGAAGTCTCGCTTGAGAATGGCACAGTGATTGACTCCACCTTTAGCCGTGATCAGCCGGTAAGTCTAACTGTCGGCGACGAAAGCTTGCTGCCTGGCTTTGAGCAAGTACTTATGAACCTGCGTGCGGGCGATACTCGCAGCGCGCATCTGGAACCTGAGCAGGCTTTTGGCGACTGGAATCCGGACAATATTCAGCGATTTAGCCGTCCGCAGTTTGCCTTAGTCGCGGACGATCCTGAAATCGGCATGATGGTGGAATTTGAAGATAAAGGTAAAAACACGTTGCCCGGTACGATTAGCGCTATCAATGACGATGAGATCGAGGTCGATTTTAACCATCCACTCGCCGGACAAGACGTGCTATTTAAAGTCAAAATCTTTAAAGTGACGCCGCCGGGTGTGACGGGCATTCAACTGAGCTAATAGCGAAAACTATAATATAGTTAAGACACTTTAAAAACGATACAGCGCTACTGGAATTAATTTTGCGCAGCCTCTGTCGGCGTAGGCACAGCACACAAGTAAAATTAATTCCAGTAGCACTTTTTAATATAATGTATCGATTTTCTTTGCGATTGGCTACAAATAAAAGTAATGAACAAAACAATAAGGATGCGCATATGCAATACGAGATACTGCCGCAAATAGATGAGAAGGTCTCAAAGATTTGTCTAGGAACGATGACTTGGGGACAGCAGAACGACGAAGGTGAAGGCCATGCGCAAATGGACTTAGCCCTTGCCGAAGGGGTGAATTTTTGGGACTGTGCCGAGATGTATCCCTCACCGCCTGATAAAGATAAGCAAGGCGATACGGAGCGGATTATCGGCACTTGGTTTGCTAAAACTCAGCAGCGCGACAAAGTCATTTTGGCTAGTAAAATGTCGCCGATGAGTTTTTTGCGAGACGGTAATAGCCGCTATAATGCTAAGCAAATTAGTGAAGCCATTGATGGTAATCTTAAGCGTCTGCAAACGGACTATATTGATGTCTATCAGCTGCATTGGCCTGAGCGTCAGTCGAACTTTTTTGGTCAACGCGGTTATGATAGTGAGATGTCAGCGCAATCGCTTGACGACTTAACGCCGTTTTTAGAGACCATTCAAGCGCTCAATGACGAGATAAAAAAAGGCCGTATTCGTGCCTATGGACTCTCAAACGATACCGCATGGGGACTGATGCGCTACTTGTGGGAAGCGGACAAAAACGGACTCATTGCGCCTATCACCGTGCAAAATCCTTACAGCTTACTCAATCGACTTTATGAGGTGGGTATGGCGGAAATTGCTCATCGCGAAAATGTCGGTTTGCTCGCCTATTCGCCCCTAGGCTTTGGCGTGCTCTCCGGTAAATATTTAGGCGGCAAAAAGCCAGCTGGCGCGCGGCTGACGATGTATGATAGGTTCCAAAGATATATTAACGAGCAAGCGCTAGCAGCCACTGAGCAATATGCCAAAATAGCAAGCGACGCGGGATTAGATATGGCGCAGATGGCGCTCGCTTTTGTGAACTCGCGGCCCTTTGTCACTAGTAATATCATTGGCGCCACGAGCATTGAGCAGCTCAAATCAAACATCGATAGCGCGAATTTAACGTTAAGCGATGACATATTAGCTGCTATCGAGGCCGTACATACGCAGCAGCCTAACCCTTCTCCTTAGTCTAGCTCACTAAAGCTACTAAGTTTCATGCAAAAAAGGCGCTAATCGATATGATTAGCGCCTTTGTCGTTCTCAATCTAACTAATCTCACTTCAACTAAAAGCTCTGCATAACTATAATCTCTACATAACATCGGACGAAAATACACTATTAATCACTGTAAGCGGTTAGTTCAATACTCGCGCATGTAATTCTGCTAGCCCCTCTTGCATATGCTTTTGCAACAGATCAGTCAGCTCACTTTTACTAAGACCTTTTGGATCGATAGCTTTAAGCGGCAAGACATAAGCGGTGACATTCTTAGTATCAAGCACTTTTTTCAGACTCTGCTTCATTGTCAGCTTGCCGTAGTAAGGCAAGTCTTTACTCAAGCTGCCGTCTTTATTGACATAAGCAATGACCATCGCCTGCACGGGAACATCAGCGTCTATAGCCGCTTGCAACAGCTTACCATGAATGCGCTTAATCTTAGTACCATCAGTAGTAGTGGCTTCAGGGAAAAATACTACGGAGAAGCCCTTGCGCAAGAAGTCAGCGATTTGGGTCGCTACTGAGCCGGCATCCCCTGAACCGCGCTGAATGAATACTGTGCCAGCAGCATAAGCAAGTTTGCCGAATACCGGCCATTCTCCTATCTCAGCTTTGGACAAGAAGAAAGCGGGACTGACTGTACCTACTACTGGAATATCCATCCATGACACATGGTTTGAGACCCAAAGACCATGGTGCTGCTGTACTGGCTCAACTTCGACCACTTTTATACCAAAAGAGCCTGCCATTTTGCGACAAAACGCTTGGATGTAGCGTGGTAGTTTTTCGCGTGGCGGATTTTTGAAAGCCCCAATACGCTGTGCGGCTCGTAGCCCGCCTGCCATAGTGGTGGTCATACCTGCGATTTGCTTACTGCGGCTGAATTGTTTTTTTAGTGAAAAGCCTGGCTTAGAGTGGCTCATCTGTATCCCTCATAATTGAATGTCTGTAAAAACGCCATAAGTATAGCAAAATTCTCATAGTCAGTGACGATTTGTTCACTGAGCTTAGAGGATGGTTTTCGCTATTAATTATCTGCTATAAACCTATCTGTTATAAACTCAGTAACATAAAACTCGTGCTAATCTAGCGATTACGCTTTAATAACCCGCGATAAGACCACATATAGACTATTATCTACACGCTATTTTTGAGGCAATTATAGCCGATAATAGCGATTTGTTTACCCCAATTATAGGTGAAAATTTTTGGAATATTTTGAAAGATATGAAGGTGGCGAGCGTGCCGTTTTAGTTCATCTGGACATTCGTCAAATTCAAGATCCTGATGATCTAAGTGAGTTTGAACTGCTTGTTGACTCTGCTGGTGCTCAGCGCGTGGAGCTTGTGACAGGCTCACGCTTGAAGCCTGACGCTAAGTACTTCGTTGGCTCCGGTAAAGCACAAGAGATTGCTGAGTTGGTCAGTGCCAATGATGCTGATATCGTGATTTTTAATCATAGCCTCTCACCCTCGCAAGAGCGTAACTTGGAAGCTTTAGCGAAATGCCGTGTGCTCGATCGCACCGGTTTAATTTTGGATATTTTTGCCCAGCGCGCGCGGACTTACGAAGGTAAGCTGCAAGTGGAGCTGGCACAGTTGAATCACTTGTCGACTAGATTGGTACGTGGTTGGACGCATTTAGAGCGTCAAAAAGGGGGTATCGGTCTACGTGGTCCAGGTGAAACACAACTTGAGACGGATCGTCGTTTACTACAAACGCGGGTCAATCAGCTCAAATCTAAGCTTGAAAAAGTACGTCAAACTCGCGCGCAAGGCCGTGCTCGCCGGCAAAAATCAGACGTGCCGACGATATCATTAGTCGGCTACACTAACGCAGGTAAATCTACCCTATTTAACCGCTTAGTCGATGAAAATATCTATGCCGCAGATAAGCTATTTGCGACCCTAGACCCGACTTTGCGACGCTTAGATTGGCAAGGTGTTGGCCGTGTGGTTCTAGTCGATACGGTAGGCTTTGTACGTCATCTGCCACATGAGCTTGTCGAGTCTTTTCACGCTACTTTGGAGGAGACTTTAGAGGCCGATCTGTTATTACATGTGATTGACTCTTCTAGTGAGGACATGCACGAGCAAATTGCAGCGGTCAAAGAGGTGCTAGCAGAGATCGATAACGAGGTGCCAGTACTCAACGTCTATAATAAGATTGACTTAACAGGCGAGCCTGCGCGCATTGGTTATGCAAACGAAGGTGAGCCAAACCGTGTTTATGTGTCCTCAAAAGATAACTTAGGTATCGAAGAGCTCACACTTGCGGTACAACAGCTGATGACGGGTACTTTGACCACCTTTAATCTGACTTTGCCCTACCATGCTGGACACTTCAAAAACACCTTGTACGAGCTTGGGGTTATTTTGGAAGAAAGCTATGATGACAGCGGTCACGAGTGCTTGACCATTCGCCTGCCAAGTGAGCGCCTCAAGCAATTATTAGGTCAAGCGGACCTGCAACCTATGGATGTGCTACCCTTAGCGCAAGCGACCTTGCTGATGCCTATTCTTGAGCCTTTTGAACAAGAAGACGAGGATGAGTTACAAAATGCTGAGGACGAGTCACTAGTAGCAGAAGACTTAACCTACGAGCAGATCTTTGCGTCAGATAATGAGACTGGCAATATTGATCCTGTAAATAATGACTCAAGTCCGCAAGCTTAAGAGTTTGAATTAAGCTTCAAAGCTCAACAGGATAATCACTTCAAGATTTGTGTTAAATAAATACTGAGTGCATTGGCCGTTTTTAGGCTGATGTACTCATTTTTTTATTGTCTGTCTATTATAATTCTTTTACCGTTATTACCACCGCGCATGAACGCTTGTTGCAAATTCACAGACTCTTAAGGTTTATTAGTAGCTCACTTCTCTATATAATCGAGCGCATGAGTTGTCACTCAACTAAAGTTTTTATTTTACCTCAGTTTACCTTAGTAAGTTGGGTAATCTCTAAAAAACAAACCATAGCTCTTTATCGATAACCTGACTCTTTTTATCAATACTCTTTAATAGTCATTGCGGCTAGGATGATTTATGAAAGCCCTTACTCAAACCAAACTGCCTTTATGGCTAGCCTTACTTTTGACGCTAGCGATGGTCGTGATAGTGCGTGAATCAGCGTTACTCCTGTGTCAGTGGGCAGGTATCGAAAAGGCGGCGAATATTGTTGGCCTCGTAGCAATGTTTGTCATTTTAGTCGTTTGGCGTTTGCTCAAAGGTTTACCGAACTGGATCACTAGAGCTAGTAATCTGTTGTTAGTCGATAGCGGTTTTGCTTTTTTGCCGGTATCAGCTGGCGCTGGTATTTTACTATTTGAGTTAGGTGATGAGTTTTGGGGCGTAATGCTGACGATGGCTATTAGTACCTTGATACCGCTTTGGGGTCTAGCGATTTTAGCCAATCATTGGTTAAGCGCTAGCGCTGATCATAAAGACAATGCAGCCATGACCATACATAATGTCAATGATAAGCCTGAGTAGCCTGAGCCGCGGAGAGTTAAGATGATGTTTAGTAGTGTATTTATGGCGACTCTAGCAGCTATTTTATTGACTTTAGCCGCGCATGTCATCGCTCGTATATTAGCCAAGAAGATCTCTTGGTTACCTATGGTTATTACCGCTCTAGTATTGGTATTGCTATTTTTGTTTATTACGCAGTGGGATTACGATCATTATTATAGCGTCGCCAAACCAGTGTTTGATCGCCTGCTTGGTTATGTCACTGTGCTGCTGGCTATCCCTTTAGCCGCGATGAATTTCAAAGGTTTACCAGTTAAGCGCTTATCTATTATCGTGCTCATCGCAAGTGTGATCGGCGCGCTATTACCGATGTCATTAGCCTATCTATTTTCACTCAGTCACGATACCTTGCTGTCTTTTGCTACGCGCTCCGTCACCACCCCTATTGGCCTGAGTGTAGCGGACTTAATCAGTGCACCGCTTGCTATGGCTAACTTAATTATTATCGTCTCTGGGCTGATGGGCGGTACAGTCGCTAGATTCTTATTTAGAAAAGTGAATGACGATCGAGCCAAAGGTTTAGCCTTGGGACTGGCCGCTCATGCGTTCGGAACGGTAGAAGCTTGGCAAATCAGTCCTACAGCTGGGCGCTATGCCGCGTTCGGTCTTGCGGTAAATGGCTTACTGACTGCCGTTTGGGTACCTATCTTTATTAGTGCCTTTAATATCTAAGTTTTTCGCTTAATAAATAAGTATTTAACTATAAATCCTATAGCTATCAATACAATAGGGCTAGCCAGTATTTTGTGTTATAGTAAGTAACTATTATATTTTGTATGTATTACTAGTGGTTTTGTTACTATAGTAACCTTACAAAATTTTCTGCTGATGCTAATCGTTGCAGATATTTCGTTAGGCGAACAAACTAGTTATTGATACTATTATTGAAACTATCGATCTGCTATTAACCGATAAAAAGTGATCTCTTTATGATGAATACTGCCCCTTTATTGAGCCGCTGCTGGTCATCTTTGTTGTTGACCTCTATCGCCCTATCCGCTTTTACCATGACGGCACACGCCGGCAATATGTACATCTATAAGGACCAAGCTGGTCAAGTACTGTTGACCAATGTCAGTCCAAGCGGTAATTTTGATAAATTCACTAAAAAAGTCAAAGTCACTTATTATAAAGACGCCAAGATGTATGATGGTAGTAGCGACAATAACTATAATAATTACGGCACTAGTACCGCTAGCAACAGCAGTAGCCGTAATGCCTACGATAGCTACATTCGCGCTTCTGCCGCGCGGCATGGCGTCGATCCTGGCTTAATGAAAGCAATGATGCATACCGAATCCGCTTTTAATCCCAATGCTCGCTCGCCGGTAGGAGCGCAAGGCCTTATGCAACTTATGCCAGCGACCGCTCGCCGCTTCAATGTCAGCAATGCTTGGAATCCTTCAGAAAATATCGAAGGCTCGGCGAAATATATCGCTTGGCTGATGAAGCGCTTTAATAATAATGTGGAGTTTGCAGTAGCAGGCTATAATGCGGGCGAAGGAAATGTCGATAAATACAAAGGCATTCCTCCTTTTAAAGAAACCCGTAATTA
Organism: Psychrobacter sp. 1U2; assembly: GCF_051847575.1. Classification (NCBI taxonomy): domain Bacteria; kingdom Pseudomonadati; phylum Pseudomonadota; class Gammaproteobacteria; order Moraxellales; family Moraxellaceae; genus Psychrobacter; species Psychrobacter sp. 1U2. The sequence goes on along the minus strand of NZ_JBPYDC010000008.1, from coordinate 90,114 downwards.
CGTCAAACGGGTGATGAGCCGCTATCATAGCTTGTATAAGAACGATGCTAGTATTGCTGGTAGTACTATGGCAGCTAATAATACTGGCATGAGTAGCGGTATGCAAAAAGTCAGCTATGGCACTAGTAGTAATGCCAATAGCGCCAGCTACGCCAATTCTGCTTTTGATGCCCTGCGTTAGAAAGTAAGGTTATTAAACAGCTTATTATAGACACAAAAAAGCCCGTTAATAAATAACGGGCTTTTCTATTTTAAGACGAGACAAGGACGAAAAAGTTACTTTATTTAGATTTAGCGATAGCTTACTTGTTTGCCGCTTGCGTAGCTGCAACTTCAGCGGCGAAATCTTCTTGCTTCTTCTCAATGCCTTCGCCAACTTCTAGACGTTTGAAACCTAGTACTGTTACGCCATCAGCTTTTAGTACATCGCCGACTTTTTTGTCATTGTCCATGACGTATGGTTGACGTAGTAAAGTCACTTCGTCTAGATACTTACGTAGGCCACCTTCGATCATTTTTTCAACGATGTTGTCAGGCTTGCCAGATTCTTTTGCTTTGGCTTCGATGATATCTTTTTCGCGCGCTAATACATCGGCAGACACGTCTTCATCATTAACCGCTACTGGGTTGAATGCTGCAATATGCATTGCTAAGTTCTTACCTGTTTCTTCATTACCGCCCTCATATGAGACGACAACACCGATACGTAGGCCATGACGATATGAGGCGATGTTATTGCCTTCTAGGGTCTCAACGCGGCGGATTTGAATGTTCTCACCGATTTTTTGTACTAAAGAAACGCGAGCTTCTTCGACAGTTTGACCATCACCATAAGGTAATTCAGAGATAGCGGCCACATCAGTGACATTGTTTTCTAGCGCAAGATTAGCAACTTTTTCTGCAAAAGCAGTGAAGCTATCATCTTTTGCAACGAAGTCAGTTTGGCAGTTTACTTCTAACAAAAACGCTTTGTTGTCACCTTGAGCGATGATGATAGCGCCATCAGCTGCGATATTACCTGCTTTTTTAGCCGCTTTTGCTTGACCTGACTTACGCAGGTTGTCAATAGCAACTTCGACATCACCATTCGCTTCTTGCAGGGCTTTTTTACATTCCATCATGCCAAGACCAGTACGGTCACGCAATTCTTTTACCATTTTGGCAGATACTTTTACTTCTGACATAAGAGTTACCTTTTATTATGTATGTGAGTATTGATATGTATGGGATACACGATACTTATATGTCTCTAGATATCTCTTTAAGAGATATTTGAACGTCTCTGAACACATTGAATCTCAGTTCAGCAAGTCAATAACGTGTCAATAACAGGTTAATAATAAGGCATGACGAGTAAAACTTCATCATGCCTATTTTGAGCTTATAAATATAAGCTAAGCTTATACGCTATTAATAGCTTTATATGGGTGCTAAGCACTATAAATCAAGGCTTCCCATACTTTAGACTATTTATAGATCAGCTTGTGCTTCAGCTGGGTTCTTAGTAGCAGGTGCTTCTGCAGGCTGCTCAATAGCATCAGCATTGGCTTCAGCTGGCGCTTGTTGTTCGGCAGGAGCTTGCTGCTCAGCTTTGCCGCCCGCTTGCGTCTGTGCATACTCTTTACCAGCGATAACGGCGTCCGCTACTGCTGTGACATATAGAGTCACGGCACGGATAGCATCATCGTTAGCAGGGATGATGTAATCAACGTTATCTGGATTAGAGTTAGTATCAACGATACCGATAACTGGGATACCTAGATTTTTGGCTTCTTTGATGGCGATCGCTTCATGATCAACGTCGACGACGAAGATTGCGTCAGGTAAGCCGCCCATATCTTTGATACCGCCTAAAGAGCGCTCTAGTTTTTCCATATCGCGAGTACGTTCTAGCGCTTCACGCTTGGTTAGCTTAGCAAAAGTACCGTCTTCCGCTTGCTTCTCAAGCTCTTTTAGACGGTTGATTGACTGGCGTAGTGTTTTCCAGTTAGTCAACATGCCGCCAAGCCAGCGATGGTCAACATAAGGCATGCCAGCACGCTGTGCTTGCTCACGGATAACACCGCTTGCCGCGCGCTTAGTACCGACAAAAAGAACTTTGTTTTTCTTAGCTGCTAGGTTGTTGACGTAGTTTAGCGCTTCGTTAAATGATTTAACGGTGTGCTCTAAGTTGATGATGTGAATCTTGTTACGAGCACCAAAAATATAAGGACCCATTTTTGGGTTCCAAAAACGTGTTTGGTGACCAAAGTGAGCGCCTGCTTGTAGAAGGTCGCGCATTGATACTTGAGTTGGGTTGTCTATAGCCATGATATTATCCTTGGTTGGGTTATGCCTCCATCTTACAAAAACGACCTATCTAGCGACACGCATTTGCTGAAGCTTCAAATATGCAGAAGCGTTAGACAAATTAATCAAATCGCCAGACACCCAGTCATCTTTTATCGTAAGATGTGTGTCATTGGTTGGTTTAAAGAATGCGCTAGTTGCGAGGAATAGTTAGAATAAAACATCAAAACTGCCCTGCAATAAATAGCTGCGCTGTATTTTATCATAAAAGGATGGGTAAGCTCTAGCACTTTGTTGACTAACGCTTTGGTTAGTAGCGTTTTTTTATAGGATGTACTAAAGACTCTGAGTGAGCGCTCGCTAAACTTACTCTGCATCATCAAGGTTTAAATTACGGTCAATTTGCCAGATTAAATAAGCGCCAAGGCTCATTAGCGAAAACATAGCGATACCTATTTTCAATACTGGGTTAACTGGGAATAAGTTTAATAACAATCCACCAAATATTCCAACTGAGAACATCAGTGAGCCTTGCATAGCACTAGCCATACCAGCACGGCTTTTTTGAAAGGCTAAAGCGATCGCAGAAGCGTTTGGCTGGGTCAGCCCCAGTCCGGCAATACAGAAAAATATACACCCTAACACTAACGGCAGCCAAGCGTCGGTACCAAAAATCAGCCCGATCACAAATAGCATAGCAGCAGAGATGACCTGCATCATCGCGCCAAAACGCAGAATACTCAGAATACGAAAGCGATTGGTTAGCCACTGATTCAACTGGGTCAAAGCCACAAAACCTGCCGCATTCATACCAAACAGCCAACCAAAATGCGTCGCTGAAATGCCATAAGTGTCCATGATTAACTCAGAAGCCGAGCTAATGTAGACGAACATCGCACCCATTAATAAACCACCGCCTATAGCCGGATAATTGAAGCTTGGGTCTTTTAGCAAATCCCAATACTGGCTGAGCACTTCTTTGGCAGGACGAGCATTGCGATTTTCTTCGCTAAGCGTTTCAAAGAAGAAAAACTTGGTTAATAATAAATTAAGCATGCCAAAGGCGGCCAAAAACCAAAAGATAGAATGCCAATTAAAAAACTGTAAGAATAGAGCACCAAGGGAAGGCGCTAAAATTGGCGCAAGGCCCATCACTAATATCATGATAGAAAAAGCCTTTGCCGTTTGCTTCGCCGTCAGCCTGTCACGAATGGCTGCTCGCGTTACTACAGCGCCAACACAAGCGCCAAGCGCTTGCACAGTACGGCCAATAAACAATACGTATTCACTGTTCGTTGTGGCACAGACTATAGAGGCAATCACATACAAAGTCATACCGAAATAGAGCGGTTTGACGCGGCCGACACGATCACTCAAAGGCCCATAGATAAGCTGACCAAAAACTAAACCCACAAAATAAGCCGGGACAGAGTTAGCCATAAAAGCGGTCGATACGCCAAACTCATCGGCCATAGAAGGCAATGCGGGCAAATACATATCAATAGATAACGGCCCTATCGCTACGATAAGTCCCAGCATCATAATCCAAGCTACTGGTAGCTCTGATGAGCGTACTCTAGTAGCAGCGGCTTTTTGATTAGAAGCCTTGGTGATATTAGATTTTGAAGCAGACATAGTACGTACCGTTGATGATTATGATGTTGAAGATAGGTTTATGAGGTTAAAGATAGTATTTAGCAATAAACGCTATTGCGAAAAAAGCAGCAGACAAGCCTATATCGGACTGTCTGCTGCTTTTTCAATGGACAAATAACGCTTAAAATATATAGCTCACATAATGACTACCATAACGCCGGCCTTACTGGTACGCTATCTTCTTGGCTATGAGTCTAAAGATTAGCGAAATTGACGTTTACCAAAAACGGTACTCGCCTGTTTGGCCTTTCTCAGCGCAAGTTTGCGATTGCGGCCAAGCATCAGTTTCATTTGCCACATTTTTTCTTGATAAAGCGTTAATGCAGACTGATGATGCATAGCGTTGATGATGCGTTTACTCGCGAGCACCGCGTCAGGTGAGCGCTGCACTAACTCTTCTGCTAGCTTCTGAGCGTGCTCAAAGGGCGCTTCATCACAGTGACTAACGAGGCCCAGCGCCTGACCTTCAGTGGCCTCAACGATACGCGCCGTCATCGCCATCTCTTTTAGTACGTCTTCGCGCACGACGCCAAACGCGGACTGAGTCAAGCCCATATCCGGCACTAAGCCCCACTTCGCCTCCATAATCGATAGCTTACAATCAGGATGGCTGATGCGCACATCACACGCTAGCGCCAGCTGCATGCCAGCACCGATACAATGACCTTCTAGTACCGCAATCACCGGAATGGGCACATCACGCCAGACCAAACAGACGCGCTGAAACAGACTCTGTTTAGGCTTAATAAGCTCCCACATCGCATACAGCTGATTTTTAGGGTTATTCAAATCACCTAAATCGATGCCAGCACAAAAAGTACCTTCCGCGCCATTTAAAATCACTGCTCGCAAGCTTTTGTCTTTGGTAATGTGGCCGGCAACACGAATCAGCTCATCCACCATCTGAAAGCTCAGGGCGTTTTTTTTCTGCGGGCGATTCAAAGTGACAGTGGCTATATTTTCACTGACACTGACTTGTAGCGTTTGGTATTCGTAAGCGGCGATGGCGTGCATAGTAGTCCCTTAAAATGATAATCGACAAAAATAAACAATAGTAATATTTTTAATCATAGCAGTGTTATCTCAAAGCTACCCTAGCAATAACTGACTATCCATTCAAATCATTTTCCAGTTCATATCGTTTTCGCTTAGACGATGGTAATTGAGCTCAGAGTAAGGCGATAAGTCTAGGTTTTGCAGATTATTTAGCGCTGTCATTAAGTTGTTATAATAAGGCTGGAGCATGGCAAATTGTGCAGGCGTCGTATGTTGTACATTTAGTAAGCATTTATCTTCTAGGTTTTGACTGGCAAGGCGTAACTGCGGAACGCCGGTATAACGACTCGCTCCCAAAATACGGTGGGCAATCTGCGCCAGCATATGACGGTCTTTTGCTTGCCAAGCTTGAGCGAGTGCTTCTTTCTCATCGGCGATAGTGTCGAGCATCATAATGATGAGTTTTGCGGCCAGATCCGGCTTATTCGCTGAACGGGTCAACGCATCTTGCCAGTCTAAAATCTCTGATCTCTCAGTAGCGTTTGTAGCAGAATGGTGCTCTATGTTTAAGAACTGTCTATCTACTGCAAGGCTTTGGTTTTGTTGCAGATGAGTATTGGGCTCTAAAGGACTTTGCGATAAATTTCTTTGATCTAGATAACTATAACGAGCTTGAGTGCTATTACGTCCATAACTTGGTGCCGACTGAGTATCCGGCAGGTTATCCCGTAGAGTATCGTGTAAATTATCGCGCAGATAATTATCGCGGATTTTCTTTAATGATAACGGTCGCAGCATTTTTTTATTGTTTTTCTTAGGGTTTAGCTGGGTTTGTTTAGTCGCATTATTATCTTGCTCGTTTGCCTTTGGCTGAGTGAAATTTACATTATTTACACTCAAATCGGTCACACTTGAATCAGCCAGACTTGTCTTACTTATACCTGCGCCGTTCAAATTTTCATCAGTGCTACTTATAGGGCTATTGTCTATATAGCTACTATTGACATAAGTATTGGCTTTATTAGCGGCTGGCAACTGAGTACTCGTCGCCATATGGTGCGCGGTTGTGGCGCGTCCCAGCCATTTTTGTAGCACTTGCAGTAATTGTGGTTGGCTAATAGGCTTACCGACATAATCGTCTATACCACTAGCAATAAGGCGATCGCGCTCATCAGATAGACCGTGAGCGGTGAGCGCGATAATAGGGATATGACTGTCTGCTGCTTCTATTTTTCGGATCTGTTCGGTAGCCTCTCTTCCTGACATTCGCGGCATTTGAATATCCATAAATATCAGATCGACATCATGATGAGTAGCCGTTATCTTATCTGTCGCGATACTTTCGCTACTAGGCTTTAATGCGGAGGGCGTGTTACTGATTTGCGCGCGCGCTTCTGCTTTTGAGCGCTGAGTTTTACTCGATAAGCTTTGGGTTACCGTTTTAGTATTGGCTTTAGCTTGCCTAGCCTGCTGCTTACTGATGAGTTCTATCGCTTCAAAGCCACTATTGGCAGTAATAACATGAATACCAAGCTCGCTCAAGAGCGCGTCTAACACCAAAAGATTGGGCAAATGATCATCGACAGCGAGTACGGTAATTCCTTGCCAACGCGGTTCTTGCACTTGTACTAGCGCTTTCTTATTTTGAGTATCTAAAATAGCGTAGAGCTGGCGCTTGTCCAATGGCTCATACAAAATATTGGCCTGATAGCGATTGAGTAAGGCTTGATCAGCCGCCACTTGGTAGCCAAATACCGCCAGCTTGCCTTGATAATGCAGCCTGATTTGCTTGAGTAGCGCCATCATATCGTCTTGGTTGTCGTTATCAACAATCACCCAATCCCAATAATTGTCTTGCTCTTTTAGCGATTCAAGCACCCCCGGCAAGGAATTGGCTTGAGTCAGCTTGATAGGGAGACTTTGTAAGCTGGCCTTAAGCACTTGTAAGGATGCGGTATGATTGATCCACACTAGCATATTAAACTCATCGCCCGCTCCCGCAAGCGGTGCGAGCACTGGTAGCGGAATTGTATTTCCACTTGCGGCTTCTAGTACATCGACATGAGTTGGCATCCTAAACCAAAAAGTCGCGCCGTTATTAGCGATATTCTCTTGCGCATTATCATAAAAACCAATATCACCGCCCATCAGCCGAGTCAACTGCTTTGAGATAACAAGCCCCAAGCCGGTACCACCATATTGACGAGTGATGGAAGGATCGCCTTGGCTAAAGCTTTGAAATAGCATTTTTTGATCGGCACTGGAGATACCTTTACCGCTATCTTGCACACTGATCATCAGATAGTTATCTTGGTAGTCGTCCAAGCTGACACGCACGACCACATCGCCGTTGTCAGTGAACTTGATGGCATTACCTACTATATTAGTCAGCACTTGCTTGAGCCTTAGAGCGTCCCCTACGATCTGCATAGGCACATCGTTGTAGAACAATACCGCCATCCGTAAGCCTTTTTCAGCGGCGACTGGGGATAACATATCGACCACATCATAGATAGTACTGTAGAGATCAAACTCGTGACGATCGAGTACCAGCTTACCCGCTTCTATTTTGGAGAAATCCAATACATCATTGACCAGTGCCAATAGATGCGCCGATGACTTACGGATGGTCTGCACGTACAGATCTTGTTCAGAATTTAGCTCACCATGACGAGCCAGCAGATTAATAAAGCCATCAATACTGTTCAGCGGGGTACGCAGCTCATGGCTGATATTCGCCAAAAACGCAGATTTGGCCTGACTGGTGGAGATTGCCGCATCCCTAGCGTTACGGATCGAGATATTTTGCATTTCCATCTCATCGAAGGCCAATCGCAAATCATCCTCGGTCTGTTCGGCATGGTTTCTTAATTCTTGAAAGCTGCTATGTAAGCGACGCAGGGTTCTGACTAGATCTTGCTGTAGCAGATTCAGCTCGCCGTTAGATTCTGTCAAGATAGGCTTATATAAGTTATCAACGGTAGTGCGTTGCAGCTGTAGCCGCAGCTCATAAATAGGAGCAATCCAGCGTTTTGCATAGATATTGAGGCTGAGTAATAATATTAAAATAGTGAGGAGACCGGTAATAGCTAGGGCCATAGCGATACGGTAACGCGCCAAATATAGCGGTTCATTATCCATATCGATGAGTAGCCACAGCTTTTGTTCGGCAAAATCCCCTAAAGGCAATCCATAAGCGGTACCTATGGCGGTAGGCTGCTGCATCATAGCGCTTTGCGCCGGATTAATCTGCGGCCACTGCTCCTCCACGCCGTAACCAACACTCGCCAAAACTTGATTATCATCATCGATAATAGCAATGCGCTGCACGTGCTGCTCAGACTGTATATTACTCAGCTTCTCTTGTATGGTGGCGAGCGTCGTTTGCGTTTCTTGCGAAGTGGTTTGTGTAACTTCTAGGCCCTGAGGCTGCTCTAGTAACTTTGGTACAATCTCAGCGATAGTCGGCTTGTAGCGGATTAACATTGCCTCAGCCAAGGCTTGCTGCTCAGAGTTGGAGGCGCGCATGGTCTCATAAAACACCAAAAGACCGCCGACTGCGGCTAGGATACAGATCGGTAAAAACACCAGTAGAATCAACTGGCCGTAAGCGCTACTGGTATCAAAGCGTTTTTTGTATGCCATGCTAAAGATAAACTCCAACGACTCTATAGGTCACTTAAAAGTAATGGATTAGATTTTGCTGCGGTGGTTTTGAGATTTATTTTACCAGTATTCTTGGTGTCTCTGTGAATCAATCCTAATGTCACTCAATTCTGATTTAAGCACCAGTAATCTAGCCACTAAAAATCACAGTCATTAACAACAAAAGCTATTAAAAACCACGACCATTAGAAACGACAGTCACAAGTAATTAATGATGCGCTGAGCGTAGCCAAAAACAAAATGATATAATAAGGCCAGTTTTTATGAACGCTACATTTTGTCAGCTTTGCTATATCGTTTAAGCTATAAGCAACAGGCGGTAGCAAGCTCACTATTCGCGATACTTTTGCTTTAAAACTAGCCAATAGCATCAACTAAAAAACATAACTCAAAAATAGCGCTAATCTCAATATTAACTTTAATTATAATAGGATGTCCCATGTCGTCTACCGCCAACGCTAACTTTATTACTCAAGTCACACAGCTTGCCGATTGCGTGGGACAGACACCGCTGGTGAGATTACAGCGTTTACCTGAGTATGAAGAGATCACCAATACTACCCAATTGTTGGCCAAGCTTGAAGGTAATAACCCAGCAGGCTCGGTAAAAGATCGCCCCGCCTTTAATATGATCTACCAAGCAGAACAGCGCGGCGATATCAAACCCGGTGATATGCTCATCGAAGCGACTAGCGGTAATACTGGCATTGCCTTAGCTATGGTTGCGGCTATGCGCGGCTATGCGATTACCCTTTTGATGCCTACTAATTCTACCCAAGAGCGCAAAGATGCGATGGCAGCCTACGGCGCAGTCTTGATTGAAGTCGATGAAGGCATGGAAGCGGCGCGCGACATGGCCTTGCAGATGCAAACCGATGGCAAAGGCATAGTGCTCGATCAATTTAATAATCCTGATAATAGCCAAGCGCATTATCTCACTACTGGTCCTGAATTGTGGCAACAAACTGGCGGTAAAATTACCCACTTTATCAGCTCTATGGGTACTACTGGCACCATTACCGGCGTCAGTCAATATTTAAAAGAGCAAAATCCTGATATTCAAATCATCGGTCTACAGCCGGATGAAGAAGCGTCTATCGCTGGTATTCGTCGTTGGCCTGCAGCGTACATGCCAGGTATCTATAATGCAGACATGGTCGATGAGGTTATGGACGTCGATCAAAAAATCGCTGAAGTCTATATGCGTAAGCTTGCCAAGACAGAGGGTATCTTTGCCGGCGTGTCTTCAGGAGCCGCGGCTTGGGCCGCTGTGCAAGTTGCCAAAGCCAATCCAGATGCGGTGATAGCCTTTATCGTCTGCGACCGCGGCGATCGGTATTTATCAACAGGGCTATACAACGTTGATGATAGTGCTTCAGCTTAAGACTTTTATAGCCTACCGAATATAGCGCCAATCGCAATCATCAGCGTAACTAGGATTATTTATGAGCCAAGCCCTACCCGCTAATCCCGTCTTGGTATTCGATATCGAAACCATCGCCGACACTGAGGCGGCCCGTCGTATCTATCCACAATTAGCGACTCTTAGTGATGCTGATACTTTGAGCGCGCTGACGGCTATTCGCACCCAAGAGGCAGGCCATGATTTTATGCGCTTGCCAGTGCAGCGCATCGTTTGTATCTCCGCTTTATATATCAAAGACGGTCAATTCTCTTTATTTTCCTTAACCGCTGATAACTTTAGTGAAAAAGAAATACTAACTAAATTTTTCCGTGCCTTTAGCGATTTAGAAAAGCTACCACAGCTGATCAGTTGGAATGGCTCAGGATTCGATATTCCCGTACTCATTTACCGGGCTATGCAATATGACCTCTCGGCGCCTTGGTTATTTGAAGAAGGCGAACGTATCAAAAACATGCGCTTCAATAACTATGTCAATCGCTTCCAGACTCGGCATTTGGATCTAATGGATAGGTTTAGTCAGTATGGCGCTTCTCGCCGTGAGGCGATGGATGTCGTCGCTAGTCTCTACGGTCTACCGGGCAAGACAGATGTCGATGGCAGTATGGTTGGAGATCTGGTCAGTAATGATGAGTGGCAGACGCTATCGATATATTGCGAGTCCGATGTGATGAATACTTGGCTAATATACTTGCGCTGGCTGCGCTTGACCGGACAGCTCTCCTCCACAGGGTTTATAGAATGGCAGCAGCAAAGCCGCGATTATCTCACCGGATTTACGCAAGCCGATGGTAGCGTGCGCCATCGAAGCTTCCTTGATGAGTGGTCATCACCCTCTTAGTAAGGCCAATATATCGCCCGCATTTATTGACATAACACTCCAGTTTTCCACTTTTACTTATTTTTATTACCTATTGCTAAGGCAGGTTTATGCAGCCCACCGATGATCAAAACGCTAAGAACAACCCTACAAACAATGTCAAAAACAACGTTAATAGCAGTGACGTTAATGCTCAGACTCACTCTGATAAAGAAGACAACAAGGCGATTATTACCCCGCCTAATAAGAAAAAATCGAAACCGTCTTCAAAGACCCGTCGTCGCTTAAAAGATGCGCTGCCAGTACCTTTTACTATCGATGGCTTGTCTCATGATGGGCGCGGCGTAGCTGTCTATGGCAATGGCTTCGATGAAGAGCAAGGTCATAGCACCGACAAACATGGCAAGAAAGTTTTTGTTAGCTTTGCCTTACCAGGAGAGAGTGTTGAGGTAAAACTGACCAACAGCCGAGCTAGCTTTGAGGAAGGCGATGCTATCAAAGTGACCGCCAATCCAAACCCAGAACGCGCGATACCGCCGTGCCCGCATTTTGGCGTCTGCGGCGGCTGTAATTTGCAGCATTGGCAACCAGATAGCCAGATCAGCTTTAAGCAATCAGTACTGGCTGAGATGCTTCAGCATCAAGCTGATGTGCAGCCAGAGCATTGGTTAGATCCGGTGGTTGGCGATAGATTGGGGTATCGTACGAAGGCTCGTCTTGGGGTGCGCTATGTCGCCAAAAAAGAAACCGCGCTAGTTGGGTTCCGTGAGCGTTCAAGTAACTTTTTGGCTGAGCTCAATGAGTGTCATATTTTAGATCCACGTATCGGCTTTGAGATTGAGAACTTAAAGGCGCTAATCAGCACGTTAGATGCCCGAGATAAGATTGCCCAGCTTGAGCTGGCTATGGGTGAATATATTCCTGAGCTGCCTGATGGTACTCAGCCTGTAGCGCTGATTGTACGTAACCTAGAGCCCTTATCAGCTGCTGATATCGATGCCCTTAAAGCCTTTTTTGCGGCGCGGGATTGGCAGCTTTATCTACAATCTAAAGGCGTCGATAGCATACAGCGTATCGCCTTAACTCAAGATGACAATATGAGCGAGCAATTTGGTCGTTTGTATTACCAGCTACCTGAATATGACTTAACCTTTGAGTTTATTCCGACCGATTTTACCCAAGTCAATCTATCGGTGAACAGACAAATGACGAAGCTTGCTTGTGACCTTTTGGATCTGCAACCAGGGGAGCGAGTGCTTGATCTCTTTAGTGGCTTAGGTAATTTCAGCTTACCACTAGCGCGCCTCGTTGGCGAGTCGGGTAAAGTCATCGGCGTTGAAGGCAGCGAGGAGATGACTTTGCGCGCCAGTGCCAATGCCCAACGTAATGACCTTAATAATACTGAGTTTTATAGTCAAGACTTGACCCAAGATTGCACTGCTGAGCCGTGGGCCAATCAGGGCTTTGATGCGCTACTTATCGATCCACCGCGCTCGGGTGCTTGGGAGATTATGCAGTATCTACCTAAGTTCAATGCTCAGCGCATTGTCTATGTCTCCTGCAATCCGGCAACGCTAGCGCGCGATACCAAGGCACTACTTGAGCAAGGGTATCGACTCACTCATGCGGGAGTGATGGATATGTTCTGCCATACCGGTCATGTAGAGTCGATTGCTAGATTTGAAAAAATCCCTGCGTAATAGTTTATGTTGCCAAGCACTTTAAGGGGTTCGGTCTACATTCTACCGCTTAGAAATTATGCTTATGAGTAGCAATATTACAGAGCTCAACTTGAGTTATAGTGGCAAACTGAGATAATAGTCATGATAGTGTTATAAAATCGCTAGGTTATTAAAGGTGTGGTTTATTGGACTACAGTTTAGTCTATATAAAAGTAATCTCTAACGATTGATCCTAACAGTAATCTAATTAAACGCTAGTGATTGGATTATATTTGCTAGCAACCTTAAGTATTTTGAGCCTTAGTCCTTAGTGGTTTTACAAAGGTTGCTTTATAAAAGCTATTTTACAAAAGTAGTTTTGTGAAATTCACTACTCAAACTTATGACTAAAGCCGTGTAGCGCAATTTAAGATTACCTACCGCTTTAACACAGCTGCTACTTTTATTAGCGGCTGTGTTAGCTTAAGTTCTATCTTTATTAGTAATCATTTTTATTATGATGAATCGTCGATATCGCTGTCGACACTCTATAATAGCTAAAAGGAGCCAGCTATGGTCAAGATTCGAGAAGGATTGCCCTTAGTAGATGGTCAAACCACTGAAGAAGATAGTGCGAGCTTGGCGGCACAATTGGTTGCCAATCAACGCTCTCACCAGTCTGCTAATAGCTATGCTCAGATTCCTTTCGATATTAAGCAGCAACTGGCCACTCATAAGCTGCATACCACTTTTGATCGTTCAGCAGCGCTTGCCTATCATAATCACGATCCAAAGCTAGCCAATTACGCTGCAGATAACGCTTTATCTGCTGACTCCTACACACTGACGGATTTTCCCGATTTAGATCAAGCCAATATCGATGTGCCAGCGTGGCTAAATAACGTCGCCGAACGTATCGGCCAAGACTCTGTTCCTAACCTAGCCGCGGCCTGTGAGTTTATCCGCAATCGTATGAATACTAGCGAGTCTGAGCGCTCAGGAGCTTATGTTACTGGTATTGGCATGAGCGATATTCTCACTTATCTTTACCAAGACGAGGACGCTTTAGTCGCTGCGATGCTTTATCGGAGTGCGCGTAAATCTCTGATTTCGATGGCTGAGATTGAGCAAAACTTTGGCACTGAAATTCGCACTTTAGTCAAAGATACTTTAGCGATGGGTAAACTGTCGGCTATTATTGAAAATAACAAACGCCTAGAAGACCACTTCATCAACAAGCAGCGCGACCAGCTCTCTAACATTTATAGCATGCTAATCTCGGTCACCAATGATGTGCGAGTGGTACTCATTAAGCTTGCTGAGCGTACTTTTGCGATGCGTGAGCTATCCTTCTCTAGCGCTGAGCGCCAACAACGCGTGGCTCGTGAAGTCATGACCATCTATGCGCCGCTCTCACATCGATTAGGAATTGCTCAGCTCAAGTGGGAGCTTGAAGACTTAGCGTTTCGTTACCTTGCCCCCGATCGCTATAAAGAGATTGCCAAGCTGCTATCTGAGAAACGTAGCGAGCGTGAAGCTTACATTCAGCGGGTCGAAAAAAAGCTCAGTCAAGCACTAATCGATGCTGACATCGTAGGCGAGGTCTCAGGCCGGGTCAAACATATCTATTCTATTTATCGCAAAATGAAACTCAAAAGCTTATCTTTTGATCAGCTCTATGATATTCGTGCGCTGCGTGTATTAGTACAAGATCCTGCTGATTGCTACCATGTTTTAGGCTTAGTACATGGCTTGTGGCGTTATATTCCTGAGCAATTTGATGACTATATCACCAATCCAAAGCCTAATGGTTATCGCTCCCTGCACACCGCTGTCATTGCTGAAAACAAATCGCTTGAGGTGCAAATTCGTACCAATGAGATGCATTTTGAAGCTGAGCTTGGCATGTGCGCGCACGTCAACTACAAAGAAGGGCTAAAGAAGAAAAAAGATAATTACCTCAATCAAAGAATCAGCTCACTGCGTCATTTATTATCTATCAATAACGAGGCGCGTAGCCAGGCTCACAGCGATAATGAAGGTGATGTAGAGTATGACAGCAATGATATGACAGACTTTGATGAAGATGAGCAAGCTATTGATTTTGATGAGCTTGAACGTATCTACATCTTTAGCCGGGATGGCGACATTATAGAGCTACCCAAAAATGCAACGGTACTTGATTTTGCTTATTACGTACATACCCAAGTCGGTAATCGCGCGCAGGCCGCTCGAGTCAATCAGCGTTATGTGCCCCTCACCTATCAGCTCAAAACCGGTGAGCAAGTGGAGATTATCACCAAAGCTTCGCGCGAGCCTAACCGAGACTGGCTAGTCGCTTCATTGGGTTATATCCATACTAGCCGCGCACGCTCTAAGCTGCGCCAGTGGTTCAATAAGCAAGATCGCGATAAAAACCTTGAGATCGGACGGCATATGCTCAGTCGTGAGCTTGAGCGCTTATCGGTCCATCCGAATAGTATCGATCTCAATGACTACACTCAGTTTTTCCATGTCAATACTCCTGACGATATTATCGTTGGCTTAGTCACCGGTGAGATCGGCCTAAATCAGCTGACAGGACATATTTCTCGGCAGCTACATTTAGAGCCGGAAAGGCAAAAAGCCGAATTTACGCCTAGTATCGATCCAAAAACCACTGGCCAAGTTGACGCCTACAAGATTTATATTGAAGGCTTAGATAATATCGAGATCAGTTTAGCCGGCTGCTGTCACCCGATACAAGGTGAGCCCATCTCAGGATATATTACCTTATCACGCGGCGTCAGCATCCATAATCGCGGTTGCCCTGAATATGAACGTCTAATAGATCGTGATCCTGAGCGCGCTGTGAGTGCGGCTTGGAGAACAAAGTCCGGGCGTTATCAGCCTGTAGATATTCATATCGAAGCGTATGATCGCCGGGGCTTACTACGCGATTTAACTCAAGTCATCGATAAAGAAAGCGTCAATATCCGTCAAGTAGACACTATGAGTAACGATGATAATATCGCCTTTTTGAAGTTCCATATTGAAGTAGCAGGGTTAGCGCATTTATCCAAGCTCTTAGCCAAGCTTGAACAGCAGCCCGGCATACTGCATGCACGCCGAGCGGTTGCGCCCTAATCAGGTATTGCTTTAGTACGAATGATTACTCAAAACTAACCCTTTAAAGGTCACTATACACACGCTTATGCCTGAATTACCTGAAGTTGAAACCACAAAAACCAGTCTTGCGCCTTTGCTTAATAAAACCGTAGCGTCAGTACAAGTATTCCAGCCTAAGCTGCGTTGGCAAATGCCTGATGATTTGCAGGCATTGGTCGGCTACCACTTACAAGAAGTTGAGCGCCGTGCTAAATACTTAATTTTGAGCTTCGCTCCGTCTGCAGAGTTATCACCAAGTACTCAATTAAATAACGATAGCAGTATTCTTACTAGCATCAAACCTTTGCGTCAACTGATTATTCATTTAGGCATGTCGGGGAGTTTGCAGCAGCATCCTTATGGCGCTGAAAAACGCAAGCACGACCATTTGATACTGACTTTTAGCAGTGATGACAATAGCCTTACTCAATTGCATTATCACGATCCTAGACGTTTTGGCGCGGTACTTTGGTACGCCGATTATAAGACCAAACTACTCGATCACCTAGGACTTGAGCCGCTATCTGCAGCCTTTAATGCCGACTATTTATATCATCTCATTCAACGTAGCAGTGATAATAATAGTAGCGACAATGACAGTGCTGATAATGATGATATCGGTAAAAAGAAAACCACTAAGAAAAAACCTATCACGCGACCGATTAAATCAGTCATTATGGAGCAGCAAGTTGTAGTAGGTGTCGGTAATATTTATGCCGCCGAAAGTCTTTTTTTATCAGCAATTCATCCTGCTACCCCTGCTAATCGTTTATCTTATGAGCAAATAGCACTGCTAGTCGAACATATAAAGGCGATTTTGCACAAGGCTATTACGCTTGGCGGCTCTACCCTACGCGATTTTACGGTAGCTAGTGGCCAAACGGGCTACTTTCAACAGACCTTAAACGTCTACGGCCGGCAAGGCGAAGATTGTCCGCACTGCGCCGCTACTCTTGATAATATAAAATTAAATGGTCGTGCGAGTGTCTTCTGCCCTGAGTGTCAACCGCTACCAAAACTTGATAGTTAGCTATATAAGCTATCAAAGCTTTAGCCAAAATGATGGTGACCGGAAGCTACTGTTTCTACAAAGTAAGTTTAAAGCTGAAAACGTGGCGTATGGAATTATATTGCTTATCGCCCGACATCTTGGTTTAATAGTAGCTATGTTTACAGTAATGATATTTGCAACAACAATGTTCACAGCATCAATGCTCAACAGAATTCATAATCTATAATATTCATGCTTAGCCATAGCTTTAGTGTTTATCTTCCACCTCTATTTTAGGATGACATCATGACTGTCAAAACCTGCTTCCAACACGCTATTAAATCCAAGCTTTTAACCGCTCTTACTAGTATCAGCCTAGCTGTTATCACTATGAGCCCGGCCGCAGCGGCAATTGAGATTGACGAGACAGACTTTGGTCCTTCTTATGACACTATGGTAGTCGATACGGTAGTCGGTAAGCCTTTGCAGTTAGTAGCAGCCGTTACAGGTACCGCCGCTTATTTAGTGAGCCTACCTTTTGCTGTTATCGGCGGTAATGCGGATCAGTCGCAACAAAAACTGTTTGTAGAGCCATGGGATGCGATGAGTCGTTGTTTGGGCTGTACGGTTGCTGAAGATAACTATTATAAGTCGCAAGCAGTCAATGATAATACGGTGCGCATCGTAGTCGATCAGCCCTCAGAGATCTTGATTAATACTAATGACTATGTCGTTGTAACTCCTTAGTATCAATAGTCCGTCAAGCTCAAAGTACAAGTAATCGTTATTAGCTAAACACTTTTATCTATTATAAATTTTTGGCATAAAAAAGGCTAACCTCAGGTTAGCCTTTTCTCATTCTGAAACGAAGTTAAATCAAAAGTTAAGCGTTTTTCTTACGGCCGTGACGCTTACGCTCATTTTCAGTCAAATAACGCTTACGTAGGCGAATCGCTTTTGGTGTGACTTCAACTAACTCGTCATCTTGAATGAACTCAAGCGCTTGCTCAAGTGTAAACTTGATCGCTGGCGTCAAGGTTAAGGCTTCATCCGTACCACTAGCACGTACGTTGGTTAGCTGCTTAGCCGTCGTAGGATTCACCGCCATATCATCGTTACGCGAGTTTAGACCGACGATCATGCCTTCATAAACTTCAAGCTGAGGCTCTGCAAATAACTTACCACGTTTTTGTAGGTTAAACAGAGCAAAACCTAAACAGGTACCGTTAGCCATTGAAACTAACACACCGTTAGTGCGACCGCCGACATCACCGATTTTTTGTGGACCGTAATGCGAGAAGCTTGACGTCATGATGCCCGTTCCTGAAGTCAGGGTTAGAAACTCAGAACGGAAGCCAATTAGGCCACGAGCTGGTACTGTCGCTTCGATACGCATACGACCTTTACCATCTAGCTCCATGTTCGTCATCTCACCTTTACGTAAGCCAACCTGCTCCATAATGGCGCCTTGATGCTCTTCTTCGATATCGAAAACGACGTTTTCATACGGCTCTTGTAGTTTACCATCGACTTCTTTGACGATAACCTCTGGGCCAGACACACCCATCTCAAACCCTTCACGGCGCATGTTTTCGATCAATACTGATAAATGCAATTCACCACGACCTGACACTTTAAATTTATCAGGGGATTCGGTATCTTCCACACGCAAGGCAACGTTATGAATCAGTTCACGCTCTAGACGCTCACGAATATTACGCGAAGTCACAAACTTACCTTCACGGCCTGCAAACGGTGAGTTATTGACTTGGAAGTTCATCGACACGGTTGGCTCATCTACGGTCAATGCCGGTAGAGCTTCAACATGATTCGGATCACAGATAGTATCAGAGATATTTAGCGCATCGATACCCGTAATACAGACGATATCACCTGCTTGCGCATCTTCTACTTCTATACGATCAAGACCATGATAACCCATGATCTTAAGGATACGTCCATTACGAGTGTTGCCGTTCTTGTCGATGACCGTCACTTGAGTGTTGGTTTTAACTTTACCGCGCTGAATACGGCCAATACCGATAACACCAACGAAGCTGTTGTAGTCAAGGCTTGAGATTTGCATACGGAATGGTGCGTCAGCATCTACTTGTGGCGGCTGTACTACATCGACGATAGTTTTGAATAACGGCGTCATATCTTCTGCTAAATCATCAGCATCAAGACCAGCAATACCGTTTAATGCTGAAGCATACACAACCGGGAAGTCCAACTGCTCATCGGTCGCACCAAGATTATCGAAAAGATCAAAAATCTGATCCATAACCCAGTCAGGGCGCGCGCCTGGACGGTCAATTTTATTGATAACGACAATAGGTTTTAGACCTTGTTCAAACGCTTTTTGCGTGACAAAGCGCGTTTGCGGCATAGGGCCGTCAACGGCATCGACGACTAACAGTACACAATCAACCATCGACATGACGCGCTCAACTTCACCGCCAAAATCGGCGTGACCTGGGGTGTCGACAATATTAATACGATATTCAGTATCATCAGAGCTATCTGTCCATCTAATCGCTGTATTTTTAGCTAAAATGGTGATGCCACGCTCTTGTTCGATATCACCAGAGTCCATTGCGCGTTCAGCAATGTTAGCACGATCGCCAAAAGTACCTGATTGATGTAATAATTTATCAACCAAAGTAGTTTTACCGTGGTCAACGTGGGCAATGATTGCAATATTACGCAAGTGTTTAATATCGTTCGCCATATAAAATGCTCGTTTTGTCTTAAGAAAATGCAGTAGCAATATGTACTACTGGATAAATTTTATTTACCAATTTAGCAAAAGCTTTACGAAGATAGTAGTCAATCGTCATTTGCATACGATCAATTAAAAGGCATAGACGCCATAATTTTCAATTTAGGATGCTAAATAATACATTCAGAATCATAAAGATCTTTTTGGCGTAAGGCTTACCGCGTAAAGTGCTGATAGTGACAAATCTATTACTAAATATCAGTAATAGTAGATGATTTGTCCATTTGCAAAATGTTTGGGCGGCTAGTATAACATTAATGCAAATACTTTTTTGCAATAAGTTATTTATATCATTACTTTTTATGGAACAAAAAAGCCACCTTTAAGGTGGCTTTTTTTTATAGAACTAAAGTATCAATTTGCTACTTATTGAACAACCATATCTTTGGTTTGTTCTACAGTCATTGTTTTGTCACCAGTGATGATGGCATAAACACGACGGTTCATAGCACGACCTTCTTCAGTATCGTTATCAGCGATAGGCTGATCATAACCATAACCTACAGTTGATAGACGGTTTGGCGCGATACCGAACTCGTTAGTCAACATAGATTTAACTGCTACAGCACGGGCTTCAGACAGACGTTGGTTGTAACGTGCTGATGGGCCAGTTTTTGAAGCATGACCTTCAACGCGGGCAGTAGAGTTAGGATACTCGCGCATCTTCTCAGCTACTTTAGCGATTTCAGGCTGGTACTGTGATTTGATAGTAGACTTATCGTTATCAAAGAATACGCGAAGCTCCATTTTCAATTCGTCAGTAATATCTACTGGGATTGGGCAACCACGTTCGTCAACGACGACGTTCATTGGCGTACCTGGGCAAGCGTCTAGTGAGTCTACAACGCCATCACCGTCAGAGTCTACGTCTTCTTCTACAACGACTACTGGTGGTACATAAACATCAGGCTCTACGACTGGTGGTACAGCTACGGTAGGCTTCAAGTGACCACCTAGTACAACTTCTAAACCAGCCAAGGCCATGCCTTCCCACCAGTTGTTGTCGAAGTTATGGATAGCACGAGCTTCACCACGTAGGCTGATAGCGTCATTGATGCGGTACATAGCACCTAGACCTAAGTTACCAATGGTGTCTTTAGAGCTAGCAACTTCAGTACCAGCATCAACTTGTTGACCAGTTGTCGTACCTTGAGCGTTACCTGTTGCAGTGTAAGCTTCTTGGTTCTCTACTTCGATTCTAGATTGACCAGCACCGATTAGCATATATGGCTTAAATGCGTTTTCAGTGTAACCAGTGAACTCTTCTAGACCGACTAGGAAGTTACCAGAAATCATTTCTTGTTCAACGTCGAAGCGGTTGATGCCTGCATCAGCTGAATCTTCTGAAGCTTCGCCGTTAGTGTTAGAAACACCATACTCTACTTGGAACTGAGTAGAAGGAGTCAGTTCGATACCTAGAGCCGCACCAGTGTATAGGCCGCTTTCTTTAGCGACGCCGCCGTTGCTGTTACCACGGCTACCATCACCGATTTGGTTGCCGTTAGCGTCTTGGTATAGGTTCTTACCAGTACGCAGGATTTCACGTTGCTTATCAGCAGTATCACTGAAATCTTCAGTGAAATGATAACCTAGTAATAGTGGGCTGATAGTAACACCAGCGTTAGCTACTAGTGGCGTAGCTGCTACAGCAACAAGAGCCAGAGCGATTTTATTCAATTTCATGGGCTTCCTCCAAAGGATAATTTAAGTGATAAATCAAGTAATACCACTTCCTAAGATATGTTAAATACACACCTATCACGAATGTGTCATTATACAACAAAAGTAATTAGGAAGTAGCTTAGCGATTATTAATTCAGTTTACAACTTTTTTTATCAGGCAGCTACACATTATTACATGATAATAGGGTAATTAGAACAAACTCTAGATACATTCCTGATACTAACTAACCCAACCCAAGTCTTTTTGTTTTTGACTTTAGACTTATGGTTACTAAACCTACCTAAAGAATATCAACTTCTTTGTTTGTTGTATCCAAGCATTCTAGTACATCCTTATGCTTTTCTCTATCCATAAAACCCTAGATTCACTAATTGAAACATTTTTTGACAGTTGGGCTATATTCTGCTTATATACAATAGTGAACATTATTTCACTTACTAACATTAATATTTATAGCAGTGTGCTGTAGGCCGTACTTTTTATTTAGGATTTACTGTATACCGCATTCCATTACCAATCAGCCTAGGGCGGTAAAAAATTATGCTATCTTTAAATTATCCGCTGTCCGTATATTCGTTTTTAATAATATTTACTTGTATATTATTTATAGCATTTACTCTTAATTGTACTATTCATCAACGTCCAGCTCGGTTTAGACGTAACGAGGGTTTTACCTTAGTAGAGCTTGTCGTGACTGTCTGTATTTTAGCGATACTAGCCATCATTGCCGCACCGTCTATATTAAGCCAATTAGCTAGCATGGAATCTAAGCGGATCAGATATGGCATAAGCTCTATGTTGGCTACTGCAAAAACGGAGAGCTATCTGAGACGGCAAAATTTAATTATTTGTTTATCAGATTCAGCGGGTCGTTGTCATAAAAATAGCAATAAGGCGATACTGCTGTTCTTTGATCACAATGATAATCAGCACTTCGATATTTCCACTGATGAGCTATTACAGGAACAGCGATTGTCTCCTAGATATGCACGGCTACAACTGCGAGCTGGTAATCGGCATTACATTAAGTTTTGGGGAGATAGCGGTAAGCCTCGTGGATTTTTTGGTCATATCAAATACTGTCCCACCTCTAGCTACAACCAAAGCAAATATCAAATATCTTTTAATCAAGGCGGTATCGTTAAATACAAACCCGATGCCGCTCATCCGACTGGTTGTTAGTCATTTATCGTTTGAGTGATTCAAGAATCGCTATTGATAGCGCTGTTGTTGTTGCCAAAGCAAACGGCTTTGTAGCGGCTGATAGTCAAGCAGCTGGTCAATAAGCTGACGATGTAGGCGCGACCATGAGTTCAGAGTCGCGCTTACGATACCACGCTGAGTCATCGACAGTATTTCTTGCCCACTGAACAAGGCTGCGGCTGAAGAAGAAAGCTCTACTGATGCTTCTGCTATCACTGGCATAAAGCCGGTATCGGCTAAAAACCGATAAGTTGTATCTGCCTCGATAGCTTCTAAGCTACTATCCTTAGTTAAGCTCAGCGCAAAGCCTAATTCCTTAAATAAGTGCCGCTCAAACTGGCGTAGGCATAGGCGTAGCTCATCAGCTGTTAAGGGCTGTTTAAGCAAATTTAAACTATCTTGATAGTGTTGCCATAGCACCGGCATAGGATCTTCGCTAGGGAGCAATTTCCATAATATCTCGTTAAGATATAAAGCTGCGTACTGCTGCTGACCGCGGATTTGACCATAATGTTGGTTATGGTTTGCTGTTGATGAGCGGTCTGTTTGAATAGCGTGTTGCTCATTTTCTCGCACGCTATCAAACTGGCTGATAGTGATTTGGGTGAAGGTTTTTAGATCGCGCTTACCGGTGGCAAACAGCTGCAGTGGTTCAAATAGCGGAGCGCCTTTTTTACCAATACCATGCACCACGCCATGCTGCTGAGAAAAGAGGTAGTAGATCGCGCGCTTTTCTTGGTAGGAGCGCTGATGTAATAAATAACCGACTAATGCTTCATTGCGCATTTATTATTACCTCAGCGTCAATTAGGATGTCACTTGAGTGACCGCTTTTATTAATAACCCAGGCTGGTCAAGGCGCGCTCATCATCTGACCAACCGCGTTTGACTTTGACCCAAAGCGTCAGCATGACTTTTTTACCAAACAGTAGCTCCATATCTTTACGAGCGTCGATACCGACTTGTTTAATCCGTTGGCCTTTTTCGCCGATAACGATAGCCTTTTGACCGCTACGTTCGACGAAAATAGTGGCATCGATAAAGGTCATAGCTTTGCGTGGACGCCCGGTTTTAGGATCTTTATGCGCCGCTTCGTCTTTAAAGCCATCAATTTGTACCGTGAGATCATAAGGCACTTCGTCACCGGCGCTACGCATTATTTTTTCGCGGATGATTTCACTGGCTAAGAAGCGCTCTGAGCGATCGGTGATTTGTTCAAGATCATAAATCGGATCAGCTACTGGTAAATGCGAAGCGATAACCTCTTGCAAACGGTCGAGATTCTGACTCTTTAAAGCAGAAACCGGCACGATATCAGCAAAATCAAAGCTTTCATTGAACGTTTCGATCAATGGCAACATCACGCCTTTATCTTTTAGGGTGTCGGCTTTATTGATAATGAGCACAACAGTTAGGTCGGTTTCACCTAATTTTTGTAACGTCAATAAATCATCTTCACGCCACTGGTCTGAATCGACGACAAACAGCACTAGATCCACATCGACTAGTGCGGATAATGCCGCTTTATTCATGCGCTCATTGATCGCGCGCACTTCATTATGATGAATGCCGGGCGTATCAACAAACACCGCCTGCATCTCATTGGTACTCAAAATACCGTGAATACGGTGGCGAGTCGTCTGCGGTTTGCGCGACGTAATAGAGAGCTTTTGACCCAAAAGATGGTTCATCAGCGTCGACTTACCTACATTTGGGCGTCCAACAATAGCCACATACCCAGCTTTAAAATTTTCTGTAACGTTGTGATTGCTATTTTCTGAAAAAAAGCTATCGATGGCATCGTCATTTTCAGTAGTACTTTGTTCCTGAGCGCTGTTGTCAGGAGCATCATTAACCGTTTCTGGTTGCACAGCCGCTAAGGACTCGCCTATTATTCGACTACTTTTAGGCAAGTTGGTTTCGATGTTTGGCTCAGTTTCGTTATTTTGGCTCATATTATTGGCTTTATCTTTAAGGTTAAAGTAATGACTTTTATAGTAAAGGCATTGATATTTTAATGATAGTTATAAAAGGATAAGAATACGGTTAATCTTAAGGGCGTTTTTTTATGGCATTTGGGAGTTTGTGCAGCTGATTGATCATCAGCTCAGCCGCTTTTTGTTCAGCGATTCGGCGACTCTCGCCAGACTCAGTCACATCAGGACACTGACTGATGCTCACCTGACAGCGCACGACGAAGATCTGATGCGGGGCATTACCACGAGTTTCTATTAATTCATAAACCGGAAGCTCGAACTGCTTAGATTGCAGCCATTCTTGCAGGCGGCTTTTAGCATCTTTTAGCACTTTTTGTTCATTAACGTTTTCTATCAAATCACCATACCAAGCCAATACGCAATTACGGGTAATGTTGATATCTTGACTGTCGAGATATATCGCTCCTATTAACGACTCTACCGCGTCGGCTAAAATAGAAGCTCGGTTACGCCCCCCTCCCTTACGCTCGCCAACGCCTAAAATGAGATGATTAGACAGCTCAAGGTTTTGCGCTATGATGACTAGTGATTCTTGACGGACCAAAGTCGCGCGCATACGAGTCAGGCGCCCTTCATTTTGCGTAGGATAACGATGATATAAAGCTTCTCCAACGATCATTCCGAGCAGCGCATCCCCTAAGAACTCCAAGCGCTCATAGTTTGTTTTACTATCAAAAGAGCGATGGGTCAAAGCGAGCTTGGGCAAGCTGAGATCATTAAAAACATACCCCAGCTTGCGTGTCAGCACTCCTAAGCCCTGAATAAAACTTGGGGTTAATATTAGCGCGTCAGTAGCAGTGCTTTTTTTGTGACTAGCAGGCACAGGCTTTGCTTTATGCTGCGGTGGATTTGATTTCATGCGTGGCTTTTGGCTATCCTTTTATCGTATTAATATAGCAGCTTAATCATTTTTTATTCTGCTGAAGTTGCATCGATATCGCCCTCAAAGCGATTAACGATATCGACGTTCGCAAAAAAGTTATTGGTCTCTTGGTAATCTTTATAAATCGCCAATTGTCCTGTTTTTTTATTAGTAAACGTAAAGATATCTTGGGCGTTAGTGTCGTAGTAAGCGTTGATATTGAGCTGTCTGTTGACTCGTTCAATATATTGACTAGACGTCTCGTTATTAGCATTAGCCTCTTTTAACTGCGTCGCTAATAGCTCTGTCAATTGATAGTCGCCCACTTGTGCGGGCACGATAGCTATCGTTAGCTTACCTGCTATGACAATAACGATTAATAACAAAATAATACTAGTCACACTAGCGCCGCGCTGTGCAGATAAACTGTTTTGCTTCATCCTTACGCTTCCTATGTAAGCTGGCATCATTAGTCGATCGAACCATTGCGATCAAAAGTCGGCATACTTAGGCCGGGCGCTTTATGCATCCAAATATAAACGGCCTTACCGGCTAAGTTCTCGTCAGGCACAAACCCCCAAAAACGGCCATCTAAGCTGCGGTCACGATTATCACCCATGACAAAATATTCATTCTCAGGAACCGTGATGCTCCACTTATTCCCAGCTGAGCTTATCACCTCTGATGCTTGCTGCTGTAGAAAAGGCGCATATTGTGAGCTATTCATGCCTTTTAAGTAGCGAACCATGTGTTCATGCTCACCTTGAATTTCTTTGAAATACTCCGCTTGCTCTTCTTCTAACTGTCCCATTCTCATCGCTTCAGCATCAGATAGCGCTTGGCCTGGGGCAATCTGTCCCGCTGAATA
The DNA here is from genome assembly GCF_051847575.1 of Psychrobacter sp. 1U2. Taxonomy (NCBI): domain Bacteria; kingdom Pseudomonadati; phylum Pseudomonadota; class Gammaproteobacteria; order Moraxellales; family Moraxellaceae; genus Psychrobacter; species Psychrobacter sp. 1U2. The sequence goes on along the minus strand of NZ_JBPYDC010000008.1, from coordinate 64,069 downwards.
CAGCTGTGAGGTCAATTCGGAATTGGCAGCATAGTCAACAGACTCTGTTTTTATGTCTGTGCCATTGATGGCAAGGGTACCATTATCATAGCTGACCGTATCACCCGGCAAGCCAATAACGCGCTTAATATAGTGCACACTTGGATTTTCAGGATAACGAAACACAGCGACATCGCCATGTTCAGGATCACCTGTATCAATAACTTTACTATAAGTTAATGGCAAGCGCACGCCATAAGCGAACTTATTTACCGCAATAAAGTCGCCAGTATATAGTGTCGGCACCATAGAGGAGGATGGAATATTGAATGGCTCAATCAAAAACGAGCGTACGATCAATACCACTGCTAATACTGGAAAAAAATCATAGGCCCAGCGCACTAGTAGATTTTCTTGGCCGGGGCCACGCGTTTTTCGCTGCTTCAAAGCCAGTTTATCTAATAGCCAAATTAGCCCTAAACCTAGAGTTAGTGGCACTAAAATTAAGTTAAAATCAAAATCCATCAAAGTGCCCTTCAGCTATCAAAAAATGACTCATGCTTGAAACCGGTCACAGACCGCAATTATCCTAATATAAAACCATCGCTATCGTTTACGATTTATTAACTATCGACCTGTAATACCGCTAAGAAGGCTTCTTGTGGAATCTCCACATTACCTACTTGCTTCATACGCTTTTTACCCGCTTTTTGCTTAGATAATAGCTTTTTCTTACGCGATACATCGCCGCCGTAACACTTAGCTAAAACATCTTTACGCATAGCTTTGACCGTACTACGACCAATAATCTGACTGCCAATCGCGGCTTGAATAGCGACATCGAACATCTGCCGCGGAATCAACTCTTTCATCTTAGTCACTAGCTGATTACCACGGAAACGCGCCTGATCTTGATGGACAATCATCGCTAGCGCATCGACTTTATCACCGTTAATCAATACATCAACTTTGACTAGTTTATCGACTTGATAGCGCTCAAAGTTATAATCTAGTGAAGCAAAACCACGCGATACCGACTTGAGGCGATCAAAGAAATCCATGACCACTTCACCCATAGGAATATCGAATATTAGCTGCACTTGACGGCCCATAAAACGCATATCGACCTGCACGCCTCGGCGCTCGATGCATAGCGTCATGACGTTACCTAAGTACTCTTGCGGCACTAAAATCTGACAACGCGCTATTGGCTCACGAAACTCTTCGATATTATTGGGTTCAGGTAGATGCGATGGGTTATCGACATAGATCACCTCACCATCTTTCTTTTCTATCTCATAAATAACCGAAGGCGCGGTAGTGATTAGATCCAAATCATATTCGCGCTCAAGGCGCTCTTGGATAATCTCCATATGCAGCATACCTAAGAAGCCGCAGCGAAAGCCAAAACCTAGCGCATCAGAAGTATCGGGCTCAAAAAATAGCGAAGCGTCGTTAATTTGCAGCTTTTGTAGCGCTTCACGGAATTTTTCAAAATCATTGGCGTCAACGGGGAACATACCCGAATACACCTGCGGAGTAATTTGCTTAAAACCTGGAATGCGATCCACGTCGGGCGTCTTGGCAAGTGTAATCGTATCACCAACTGGCGCACCAGCAATGTCTTTAATACCCGCGATAATAAAGCCAACTTCACCCGCTTCTAAAATACCGGTATCTAAAGGTTTAGGTGTAAACACACCAATTGAGCTAACCGGATGTGCCTCTTGGGTCGATTTAATATAAATCTTATCCCCTTTACGCACTGTACCTTCACGGACTCTGACTAATGACACTACGCCCAAATAACTATCAAACCATGAGTCAATAATAAGCGCTTGTAGCGGTGCCTCACGGTCACCGGTTGGCGCTGGAATAACTTCCACCAAAGCTTCTAATAGTTTATCAACGCCAAGTCCTGATTTGGCTGATACGCGCGGCGCATCCATGGCTTCAATACCAATAATGTCTTCAATCTCTTGAATCACACGCTCAGGTTCAACTTGGGGTAAGTCAATTTTATTCAGTACCGCCATCACCTCTAGGCCTAAGTCAACAGCGGTATAGCAGTTGGCCACTGACTGCGCTTCGACGCCTTGCGCTGCATCAACGACTAACAGCGCCCCTTCACAAGCGGCGAGTGAGCGTGACACTTCGTAAGAAAAGTCAACGTGACCTGGCGTATCAATAAAGTTTAGCTGATAGCGCTCACCATTTGGGTGGTCATAAAACAAAGTAACCGACTGCGCTTTAATCGTGATACCGCGCTCACGCTCGATGTCCATAGAGTCAAGCACTTGCGCCTGCATCTCACGATCTTGCAGTGCACCGCACATCTGAATGAAACGATCGGCAAGGGTCGACTTGCCATGATCAATGTGGGCAATGATAGAAAAATTACGAATATTGGCTAATGCAGTCACAAAGCGCCTACTAAATAAGAGGTGATAGAGTATGTTGATTAAACTTGTCTTGCTAGTGGTTATCTCAGTAACACTATGTTTACTCTAAGTGTTTATTCTAAATTGCCTTAATATATTTACTGAGAGCTAGAGAGAAGCTTGTGTGCGTATTCTAGCAGTTTTTGGCTATAAAGTAAGGCGATTTCGTTGGCAAGCAATTGATTTATAACTCAAGATAAAGGCGAGGATAACAAAGACAAACGCAGCGCTAGTTTTTTGAGCGCCGCTTTACTAATTAGGCTGCAAAACTGCAGTGTTTTAAAGTGGTAAGCGTACTAACTGACATTTTTGGTCTTGGCTAGCAACATTATTTACTGGCTTCAATCTCAACGTCGTTATGTTCTGGATGCTGCAAAAACTTATACATCCAAGGCGATTTGCCATAGAACGAGCCATTTAACTGGGTTTGCTCGATTAGATACTCGCGAAAGCGCAAATAAAACTCATTATCTGGCGTCTTTGGTTGTTGCCAAAAAGCATCGAGCGGTTTTACATCGGTAAGCTTCGGAGTATCGTAGATAGCGCGCCCCATCACTTTGGTTGGTTTTTTATGATAAACCGACTGCAAGCCTGTCGTGCTATTGATAGTGACCATACCGATGCTATGCTTCATCAGCGTAGGCAGATGCATATCGCAGCCATAAAACACTCGCGACTCAAGCTGATACCGCGCAGCTAATTTTTCGACGAGCTCACGATAATCACGGTGGCCTCGGTCTAATGGGTGATGTTTGAACACCAACCACTGAGACTTATCGGCATAAGCGGCAAAGCTTGCTAGAGTGTTTTCAATAAACTGCACCACATCGCGATAGTTACTATGATGCGTGATCTGTGAATCATTATGGACTTGTAAGCTGACTAAAAAAAAATTCTTGTCCGCTTGGGTCACTAGCTGCTGCTGTAAACGCTTATCTGGCAAGTAGTCTCGAAATTTACGCCACGGCGCTTTTAGCCAAGCTATCGCTTCTTGCCAGGCAGTCATACCGCGATAATGAGAATAATGGGGATAGCGTGACTTATAAAGTCGTGTCACAACATAATAAACAATAGCGGCGATACTCAGCCGATAAAAACGATTATGGGTATACAAAGGATAATCGTTGGCTTTTTTTAAAGCTTTGATATCAGCAATATTGAGACGCGAATAGCCATTGATGCCATGCTCTTGTAAAGTGATATAGTCAGGGCGTAGATAGCCTTCTTCAAAAACGAAAAACGATATACCCAACTGCTCGCTCAAGCACGCCGCTTGCGTATGATGTGGACGGCAATCCCCGAAACAAACAATAGCATCAATCGAATGCTCGGCAATAAAGGACTGTAGCCAAGAAGAGAACTGCGCCAAGGTGCCAGTATAATCATAAGCCTGATCTTGTCGATAAAAAAAAGCATCACCTGCATTAAAATTGACCTTACTGACCGCAATATCTTGGCTCTTCAAAAAGGTAGCAAAGCGACTGAAAAACCCGCCCATCTTTCCTTGTAATAATAAGACGTGTCGATGGGTGAGCAGATGATGCATCGATGCTGCCATAATTTTATTACCGTTAATGAAAGAGAGTAAGTAAGGAGAATAGAAGTTGTAAAACCAGCTTAAAAGTGTCAATTTAAAAGTTAGAAAAGTTCAATCTACAGTCGAATTATACCTAAAAAACCCCTGCTTGTTATAATGGATTTACAAATAATGGCTCAACTGATTGATTAGATATTATTTAAAAGCAAACTAAAATGAGCTAAAAACACGCCCTTCTTTATTCACTTGGCTTTTGTAAAAGCTGTTTTAGCTGATGGCGCTGCTGCATAAAGTGAGTAGCCGCTTGCCGTTTTACTGACTGTATCTTCTTAGCCAGCTTAGATTTAGTGATAGATAATGGAGGCTGGGCTGCACCGCTATTTGAGGAAGTAGCAATATCAGAATCAATCGAAGGATACAAATAGTCGACCACCTGCTCTACCTGCGCTAAGCCGTAACCTTCCGGTAAGCGATATAAAGGGTACGCTATCAAGGTGCACTGTATTAGCTGCTCAAGCGTCAAGGGAGTTTTTCGTTGACGGCGCTGTATATACAGCACTTTTGGGTACAGATCTGCATCGGCATCGACGGTGAGTCCCCAGCCGGCGTAAAAAGGAAGCCCATAACAAACGACAGCCAAATCGCGTAACAGCGCCTCAAACCCAGTTAAAGAGCTAATAGTATGTACCTCATCCACCTGTGCTAAGCAGTCAGGCATCGCGGTATCATGTGCAACAGCATCTACTTGCTGCAATATCTTAGCTGCTACTTGACCGCGGCGTAGGCCAGCTTCAACATCGGGGTGCGGCTTATAAATGAGATAAGCATCTGGATGATCTTGGCGGACACGCTCGATCAAATCGCTATTGGTTTTGATCGCCGAGCCGCAATACTGTACCGACAGATCGTCTTCGACTTGACCGACGATCAAAAGGCGAGTTTTATTGGTTGCTTGCGCCGCGCTCAGCCATGATATTTTTGAATTACCGCTGATTTTATGATTGCTTTTAGCAAGGGTGTTAGTATTTTGATTATTAGTATTTTGGCTATCAACAGCACGACTGCCCACATTGTATTTACTGACGCGCTGAGTCAATAGCTTGTTGCGAAGCTGCTCAATTCGTTGTAGCTGTTTAGTGCTTAAAGGCTGACAGTCGCGTAGTAATACCTCTAAATCAGATGGCTGAGTAGCATCGTAATAGATACCTAGTTTATCCACCACTACCGATAAAGGCGCTAATAAAGTGGCTCCTAAACCATTGGAGCGGATAAAGCCATCTTCCATAGTATAAATAGGCGGTGCAACTGTAGATAAATCAGGCTTATTTGAAGCGTGGTTGCGGGAGTAGTCTTTAAGCTGACCTCTTTTTAATTTACTCTTTTTTAGCTTGACCTCTAGCTGCTGACGCTTGGCTAAGCCCCAAACCAACAAAGGTTGTCGGTAGTCTGCGCGAAAATGATCAGGATGCAGCAAGTTTTTTAATCTAGGCTTAGGCTTAATAAATAATGAGGTACGCGGCAAGTCGATAAAAGCTCTGACAAAAGGCAGCTTCCAGCGGCTAAACTCATAAACCGTCAGACTTCCCTCAAGGCGCAATGACCAGTACCGATTGGTCGCTAACCAATCAATCGCGGTATCAATATCGCAAGCCTGTTTAGTCACTGGATCGGCATAATAGCTGTAGTCGATATAAGCACTATAAAATAAAGTGGCTAAGCTGGCCTCGATAACGGCTGTCGACTTTTTCTTTATGGGCGGCAGTCTACTTTTGCTACGCTGATAAAAAGAGGGCTTTGCTAAGTATTTACTCTCTATAGATGGTTTAAGATTCTCAAGCTGCCGTTTTCGACGTAAAATCGTTTTGTTTAATAGCTGCTGAGGGGCGCCGCTATCATCGGTAACGCCCCAGCCACTGTACCAGCTCACACCAAAACAGTGCACTGTCTTACCTAACATCAAAGCTTCAAATCCCATATGCGAGCTGATCGTATAGACGTGGTCCGCTTGCGCCAATAACGCTATAGGATTGAGCGCCTGTTTGAGAATACGGACGTTTTTGGGTAAGTTAAAGGAAGTCAGATAGCCATCGCTGCTTGCAGGATGAGCTTTTATCCAAATATGAGCATTTGGATGGGTGCGGCGGGCTATTTTTAGCATGCGTTTAAATTGCTGTTTATCCGCGCCAGCGCCTTTGATAGAAGCATCGCCTTTTACTTGATCGATTAAGAGTACATGTGAGTTTAAAGCGCGGCTGTCGTTACTGTTGTCTTTGGTAATAATTTCATCCAGCGAAGGACAATCAATCACTGCATTATATTTGCTTAACTGCTCATTACAGATACGCGCCATTAAGCGCTCAGCATGTAAGTTCTCGGATGCAGCTTGCGCGCAGCTTGTCGTTGTTGTCGTTCGCTTCAGGATGTATTGCTCAAGGCGCGACTCATAATTTGAGTCAAAATATATACCCAAATCATCAACTACCACGCTTAATGCCTGACGACTATGAATCCCTGATTCTAGAGAACGCAGAAATCCATCTTCAACACTCAAAGTAGCGAGCTGCTGATGCTTCGCAGCTTTATTGGCACGCTGGTAGCTTTTCTTATGGCCCCAACCGATAAAAGCGTCGGGACGAGTAGTACTTAAGTTAAGAGCTTTTTGGACTTTTAACCCCATGCGCGACCAAGGATACCAGCGCTGAATATCAGCCTGCAGAATATGCGGTAATAGTCGGTTATTACGCTTAATGCCTTTGCCTATCACAGCAAAAGTTGGCGTGACGGCTGCAGCATAAAATGGCTGTAAGACATCGTCAGATAATGAGTCAAGCTTATTTTTCTTAGCTTGTATCTGCTCTTTATCTGCTCTTTTTTTTGCCATTTTACCCTACCTAATCGATTATAACGCCTTACACCTTACTCTCTAAAGCTTAAATAGTTGCTAAACCCTAAGCACACATTAAGACTCTATTATAAGTCCAAAACCACTTTGGCAGCGATGGCCAACTGATAGAAAATCTGCGACAGTCCGCGTGCAATCTCTACCCGTTTGGTCTTAACCTTTGGCAGCACCATAATCTCATCGCCTTGCTGAATACGATAGGCGGTATTTACCACTTCGCTGGCGCCGTTTTGATGAATAACTAAAATCTCTTTGGTGTCAGCATTATCACCAAATCCGCCTGAATTGGCCACATAATCGCCAACCGTATAATCAGGGTTAAAGGTAAGCGCACCTTGCGCGCGTACTTGACCATTGACAGTAATCACAGACGTCTGCGCGGGGATTTCAATGACATCGCCTTGCTGCAGAATAATGTCTTGCCATGAGTTTGGCACCACAACGATTTGACCATCAGGCTTTACATTTCGCGCTTTTGCTACAAACTGTTTGACCAAAGCGGCATCATCTTGGCGTAGCGCCGCCTCTTCACGCGTCGTCGATTGCGTGGCGAGTGTTAGCTCTTCTAAGCGATCAAGCGACTCATTAATCATGCGTTTTTGCTGCTCAGCTACTGACTCACGGTAAATCGTCAAGTGCGTCAGTTTCGCTAATGGACTTGGTTGCAACTGCGGTACGATGTCTTTGAGACGCGCACCATAAGGCACCACCATCGCTCCATTACCGGTGTGCGCGCCTTGAATTTGTACCGCAATAGTTCCAGCGTAGCGATCTGAGGTTACAACCATCTGATCGCCGTTATAGACTGGCACGTTTTGCGCTTCAGCAAGACTATAATACTCTGCCGTCTGCGCTCGGCCAGCGCTACGAGTGATACTAACATTAGTCGCATTGGCTGCTGGATTGGCCACTTGTAACACATCGCCAATCGTCAAGTTATTAACATCAAATTCGAAAGTATATTCGTTTTGGACCTGACCGCCGACTCCAAAAGTCTTTTTCTGCGGCGCGACCGTAATCACATCACCGTCGCGAAAGGCGAAAGGCTGCAATTTACCCGCTAATAAAAAATCGTAGAGATTGACTTGTTGCAGTAGCTGACCATCACGTTTGATTTGGATGTCGATGTAGCTACCACGGGTAGGATCAACGCCGCCAGCACGGTCTAAATAGGACAGCACAGAATCAGCTGCCAGTCCACCATAGTAGCCTGGCTGCTTAACAAAACCGGTAACAAAAACTTTAACCGGCTGTGCTTGTTCTAATGAAGCATAAACACCAACATTAGAGCGATAAATACGGTTTACCGCGCTTTTGACGACGTTTTGTAGATTGCCATTTTGCACCCCTGAGATACGCACAGGCCCAACATTTGGCAAAAATATATTCCCTTGCGGATCAACGGTCATAGTTGAGGCAAACTGATAAGCGCCCCACATCCGGACTTGTACATTGTCGCCGGGGTTAATAACGTAGCTGTCGTTGAAGGTCGAACCAGAAGTGGTCGAAAAAGCACCGCGGAATAATTGCTCACCAAACATCTGGTCTTGCGTATTGATATCTTGATAAGGACGCGTGGTGTTAATGACCGACTGACTAGGTAAGCTTGACGCTGCGACCGCTTCTTGCGCGGTTCCTTGACCCGGAACACCGCCTGCAAAGGCTTGGGTTGCGACATTAATATTATTACGATTTTGGTCTTGGCTCATGTTGTTTGCGTTAGTACCAAAGCTACTCCCTGATATCTGATCGGCGTAGCTCGTCGCTGCGAGCGCTGGAATGCTAGTTGCCGCCATGGTTAAGCTGATGATCTTAATCAAGATAACGATACGACGAGGTTTGGTATTCATGAGCTGTATTCCTTTGCTGATATGCCGATCATACCAGTATCTAATGTTTCATTTATAAACGCATGAGGGCACTAAACTTGCCATCTCAAATAATAGCTAAAAGCTGAGCGCAAAGTTATCAATATCTAACTGCGATGGTCGCGCACAACAGCCATGACCAAACGTACAAAACCATAGAACATCAGTAATAAGGCTAGTGAGGTCCAAATGATGTACAGATGGCGAGGATAAGTAGCCTCTTCAGCCTCGTAAGGGGTTGAGATAACAATTAGATTTTTCATCTTTTTAAAGGCTTCGAGTCGCGCCTTTTCTAGCGACGATAACGATAGCCTATAAAGCTCAGTGGCAAAATCGACATCGGCTTTAATCGTCTCAAACTGTACCGCTTGACGGTTTAGCTTAGTAGTGTTGGGTGAGGTAAGTTTCGTTTGCTCTTGAGCGATTTGTTCTTCAACCGCTTTAATCTGACTTCTCAATGACACCACCTGCGGGGCGTCTGGATTCAAGTAGCTTAGTAATTGTCGCTCTTCAGTGCGCAAAGAGCTGAGCTGCGCCTGCAAACTACCAATCAGCTGATTCACGATTTGTGCATTGGCTTGCGGATCAAAGATCTCATTGGTATTTTGATAGTTCAGCAGTTGCTCTTTGGCTTCATTTAAACGATCTTCTGACTCACTGAGCTGAGTTTCAGCAAAAGACAATTGATCGCGCGCGATTTCTTGTGAAATACGATTCACAAACTGCTCAGACTCGGCCAAAATCGCTTGATTTAGCTCAAACGCATACTCTGACTGAAAAGCTTCAGTCGATACGGAGAGAATGTAGCTTTGCTCATCAAGATTAATATGCACGCGTTTTTTAAAATACTTAAGCAACTCTTCTTGCGTAGCATCAGGGTCAATCTCGTTGAGCGGATCTGATCCATCAACATGATAAGCTTCGCGGAACTTGAAAGTACTATCAAGGCGCTTCACCATATCGTTAGATAAAATATATTCAGTCAGATAAGTGGCGTCTTCCTTACTAGTGCTATTGACGCCTAACAAAGCCGATAGACCACCACCAGCAGGAACATTAGTATCGCTTACCTGTTTGACCACCACATCAGAAGTTGAGATAAAACGAGGATGCGCTAAGGTCATAACATAAAAGATCACTATTACCCAAGGCAAGATAACCAAGCCGATAAACAGCGAGAAGTCAATGATCTTATTTTTTCGCTTTGTGGACATGCTTTTCATAAACTTCAATCGCTTCTTCTGTATTGTCAAACACGTGTGCCGTTTGATCCATTAGTACGATACCAACATCGCAATTACGCTTGATGTCACTGATATTATGCGACACTACCAAAAACCCTGCTTGTGCACGGCGAGCTGCCAAAATCTCTTCGCTACGCTTACGAAAGGCGGCATCACCTACCGCACCAGCTTCATCAAGCATATAATAATCAAAGTCAAAGGCTAGGCTTAAGCCAAAAGTCAGGCGCGCTTTCATTCCTGAAGAATAGCTCTTCACTGGCATATCGAAATAATTACCAATGTCTGCAAACTCTTCGACAAAGCGAATTTTTTCATCAATATAAGCGCCGCTTGAATAAAGACGGCAGACAAAGCGAACATTCTGTCGTCCAGTTAAGCTGCCTTGGAAGCCGCCCGCGACTCCTACTGGCCAAGAGATCGTCGAATCGGTGATAATCTCGCCACTATCCGGCTGATCAAGACCGCAAATGATGCGTAGTAAAGTCGATTTGCCGGCACCGTTACGACCAAGCAAGCCTACGTTTTGTTTATCACCTATGGTCAGGTTTAAGTCTTTAAATAAATAATGCCGGCCTTGCTTGGTCATAAATGACTTAGAGATATTCTTAATTTCAATCATTCATTTACCACTTCTTTAGATAACCATTAAATAAAAACACTTGTCAAAATCTAAAGCCATTATTTTGATCTAATTAAGTCTCTTTCCACCGCTTTATACAAAAGCAAACCTAAAAAATTAACCCCAACCATCCATTTTAAAAAGTAAGTAATATCGATATGATAAGCGGGATAATTTGGCGCAAAAGCATGGCGCATGAGCTCAATATTATGAATAAAAGGGTTGTACAGTAAATAGCTAAAATAAGGCTCCGGAATGATATGGATCGGGTAGATAATCCCAGAAGCAAAATAAAGTATAGTAAATAATATAGAGATAACTTTACTGATCTCTCCTCCATAGAAGCCGACAACCATCATAATTAAAGCGACACCAAAGCTGAATAAAAACAAGGTAATCCAGCAGAAAATCACAATATGCAAATTGGCTAAACTTGCATAGTCGCCAAAAAAAGCTAACCCAATTAATAATATAACTAAAGTAATAAAATAAATAATGAGCTCTAATGTTGAGCGAGCAATAATGACATCGATATGTCTTATCGAGCGATACATTAACAACCCTTGATTAGCTTCAACCGCTCCTAAAGCTCTAGTAGAAATGGTTTGAAACATTCGAAAAGGTACCATTCCAGTAACTAAAAACAATGGAAAGCTCATTCCTGGTAAAGCGCGTTCTATGATGACACCGAAAATAACTAAGAAGATTAGTACTTGAAAAAGAACTTCTAGCGGCGCCCATAGGTACCCTAATCGATAGCCACCAAAACGAGTCTGTAGCTCACGCATAATCAAAGCGTGAAAGGCGGCACCCATAACTTTGAGTCCGCTACGGTGCTTGACAGGACGATAAGGAGGCAGCTGTACGGACATGAATTCACAAGACCTTATAAAAACAGCTCCCATGATAAGTAAATGGTGCCTAAGTTACAACAATTAATCTGTGAATGAGTAGATAAGTTGCTGATTCTATAAGCATTCATTAGCGTTGCTAAATCGATGAGGTGAGCCGTTTAGGTAGTTATTTAGATAATTAAGAGAGTTCTACCACTGTTGCGAGAGTTGTAGATAAAAATTATAGGCAAAAAAAAGCCAACCGCAAAGGATTGGCTTTTTAAATATGGTGGCGATGAAGAGACTTGAACTCTTGACCTCACGATTATGAGTCGTGCGCTCTAACCAGCTGAGCTACATCGCCATTTAAGGCTCGGTATAATACCGATAGCATTGACTTGCGTCAACCCCAATCTGACATTTTTTGCAAAAAAAATGCGTTAACGACTAAAATATAATAACAACATATGACACATAAAAGGTTTGGTAGACCGATAAGCCGGGTTCTGTCGTGGACAATCATTCCTCTAGGCGTACAATCGCTCGTACGCTCAAGCAACCTACCCGCATCGAACGCGGGCCGCGCCATATCGATGCCTATTTGGTCTTGCTACGCGTGGAGTTTACCTTGCCGTGAGATGTTGCCATTCACGCGGTGCGCTCTTACCGCACCCTTTCACCCTTACCGATAATGTCAGACACTAAAGGCGGTCTACTCTCTGCTGCACTGGTCGTCAAGTTACCCTGCCCAGCCGTTAGCTGGCACGCTGCCCTATGTAGCCCGGACTTTCCTCCCCTGCAAGTCTATTCATTAAAAAACAAATAGTATGCAGCGGCGATTGCCTAGTCTACCAAGCGCGCTAGTATAGCAAACCTAAGAATTGATAGGGAGAGTCTTTTCAAATTATTTTGAAACTTAAAAAATGTTTTGGGCGTAGGCTGGGTTAAAAACCCATCCTACAATGATTCATATTTAATCGATAGTTTAATGACTTTGATATGACTTAATATTCAAAAAGATTATTTACCAGTAATACGCTTATATTTGGCTAATAAATCGCTTTCACTCTCGACATGATCCGGATCTTTGGGAATACAGTCCACCGGACATATCACCACGCATTGCGGCTCATCGAAGTGACCGACGCATTCGGTGCATAAATCAGGATCGATGACGTAAATGTCTTCGCCCTCGGAGATGGCCTCATTCGGGCAAGCCGGCTCGCAGACATCACAGTTGATGCATTCATCAGTGATTAGTAATGCCATGACCTACCCCTTTATGATTTCGTGGTTACCGTTATAAAAATACGCTTCGTTAGTGATAAAAGCCAATACTTGCTGATCTATTCAGTCTGAATGGCTAACTTATCAATAAAAGCTTGCGAGACGCACTCTGGTACAAACTTCCTGACATCACCGCCAAGCTTAGCGATTTCGCGAATCATAGTTGATGAGATAAAAGAGTAATTCTGTGACGGCGTCAAAAACACTGCCTCAAAGTTTTCATCAAGCTCGCGGTTCATATTGGCCAGTTGAAACTCATATTCAAAATCCGACATTGCGCGTAATCCACGCAAAACAGCAGTCGCTCCCTTTTCGCGCATAAAGTCCACCAGCAAGCCTTCAAACCCAACGACAGAGACTTGCGGCAGATCCGCAAATACCGTTTCGACCAACCGCACTCGCTCCTCAAAGCTAAACAAAGGCTTTTTATGATGGCCTGAAGCCACAGCAATGACTACTTCATCGAATAGTTTTGTCGCGCGTTTGACCAAATCGACATGACCAGTAGTAATCGGATCAAAAGTGCCAGGATAGAGAATTTTGGTATGTAATTTTGAGACTTTAGGTGTAGAGGCTGGGTTCATAGCAAGGCTAATATAGTCATTGATGGTATGCGTATCCTAGCAAATTTAGCAGTGATTGAACACTCAGTTTATCCGCTTTTGCGAGCTTAGGTTACAATAGTAACGACTACATTTGTCCTAAGCTCGCTTTACCCTTTTTAACTAGCGATTTGTTACAATACTCGCTTCGACTCATCCGTTTTATGACCGCAAATTAATTATAAAATTAGCCCGTTAGGATGAGGAACAGTAAGACTAAAGCGTTAAGTTCAAGTCAGCACATTTAAAACAGCAACTTAACGTTTTGAGGGAGAAATTATGTCAAAAAAATCTAAAAAACCAGACAACCAAATTGCCAGTAATAAAAAAGCGCGGCACGAGTATTTTATTGAAGAGACTTTTGAGGCAGGATTGTCACTGCAAGGCTGGGAGGTCAAGTCCATTCGCGCCGGAAAAATGACCATTACCGAAGCTTATATTATCTTTCGTAATAATGAAGCTTTTTTATTTGGTGCCCATATTCAGCCACTAATAAGTAGCTCAACCCATGTCAATCCAGACACCACGCGCACACGTAAGCTACTACTTAATCGCCGCGAGATCGATAAGCTTTACGGCGCAGTTAACCAAAAAGGCTATGCTTGCGTGCCCTTATCCTGCTACTGGAAGCGCTCGATGGTGAAATGTCAGATCGGACTTGCCGTTGGTAAAAAGCAGCATGATAAACGTAAAACTCTGAAAGATCGCGACTGGGAACGTGACAAGCAGCGCGGCTTTAAACAGCATTTGGGCTAAAGTCATCGATAAACTGCAAAAATAAAAAGGACGGCTTATATTAGCCGTCCTTTTTTAACTCTAAAGTTATGCAGTTTTGGTCGTTAACGCAGCTTTGATTTCTTTTGTCTCTCTGTTGGTCTTAAGTAACTGTCTTACGCCATGAATAATCAAAAACCCTATCCCTAACCAAATCAGACCATAACTATAGAGCATTGCCGATTCAAACGGATTACCAAGTAACGTGATGGCTAAGATAAATAGCAAGGCAGGCTCCAAATAACTCATCATACCGTAGACATTCACCGGCAGCATTTGGCTGGCATCGACGTTGGTTTTCATCGCAAGAACGCTTAAGATACCCAGTCCTATTAGCATCATAATAAAGAAGCTAGAGCCGCCAACTAAGCTCAAACTACTTGGCGTTATAAAGAACAAATATCCTAGAGCAAAAGGTGCAAAAATCGTTAAATCAACGAGTAGTCCGGTAATCGCGCCGATACCTTGCAGACGGCGGATAATATAATACAACGGATACGTACCGCACACCCAAAGTGTTGCCCAAGACACGCTTTGAGTCCGTACAATCTCACTGCCAACGCCTAACGCCGCAAATCCCGCCGCTAACCACTGCAAACGGCTCAGCTTCTCACCGAATAGCACACAGCCAAACACCACCATCATTAAGGGAAATAGAAAATAGCCCATCGCCGTTTGTACGCCTTGACCATTGACTGGTGCCCACATAAATAGCCAAAACTGGCTTAAGAATATCGGTGTTGGTAATAGTAACCACGCCCATTGCTTGATTGATCTTAGCTGTCTTAACTTATCAATATGCAAGCTTAAACGCCCGCTAACCACTAAATACCCTACTAGCGCCGTCCACATCGCTAGCATGCGCCAGATAAAAACCTGCGTGCCGGATAGTGGCGCTAAAAAGTGACTATAAGCATAAAGTACGCCAAATAATAAATTCGACAATACCGCTAATGCCGCGCCCATGATTAGCGTGCGCTGCTTAGTACTACCCGCTGTCCATATCGTCGGTAGCGGCAAGCGCGAAATAGTACTTGTGAACACCGTTGATAAGGCTGTAGTTGACATAAACGCTCCAAAAATCGAATGAGATTCTATCATTCAGCATCTTGTTATTATTAAGCTGAGGGAAGCTAGTTTACGCGAGCGCTTTGAGATATTATTTCTATATTTAACTACTTATGAATTTATTTATCGTAATATCGCATTATTATTCATTATTTATCATGATTTAGTTTTATTACTGATTATACTTATTGACTAATAACCTTGCCTAATTAAGAGCATATTATTATGACGCACACTCTTGATCAAACCGATAAAGCTATATTAAATCTACTGCAAGACGATGCAACTTTACCGTTAAAAACCATTGCCGAAAAAGTACACGTGTCTACTGCAACCGCACAGCGACGCGTACAAGCGTTAATAGATAATGAGATAATTAGCAAACAAGTGGCTATCGTCAATCCAAACAAGGTGGGATATGGCCTGACAGCGATAGTTATGATCCAGATGCTACGCTCGAATAACTCTATGCAGCACCGATTTGAGCGCTTGATGAGTAGTCAGCCGCGGGTGATGAGCTGTTATGAAGTGTCAGGCGATGCGGATTTTATGCTAATGGTCAATGCTAAAAATATGCAGGATTACCATCAATTTACCCGCGACCTATTGACGCATGAGAACAATGTGCGTAGTTTTAGCAGTCAGTTTGTGATGAATTTCACCAAAAGTGGGACGAAGATATTGTTGGATTAATCATTGCTAATAATCAAACTCCATTGCAGTAATAGCCGTTTATTTTTCGATAGTGAAAAAATGCAGCAGATAAGGAATAGCAAATAATAAGGCGATAAATCCATAAACAAACACAATCGATAAAAAAGTACCGATGTGCATACCTGTGCTGCTCATATTAGTCATATACTCAAACATCGTTACTGCCGCACCTATTACCAAAAACAGCATTACGATTATTAAATGTCTGCTGGTAAAAGCTTTAGAGCGATAACGGTCTCTTTTTTGAAAATAAATCATAGCGATAAGATGTAGCAACAGGACAATAGGTATCACATAAAACATATAATATAAAGTGAGATGCCCGACGACATTTGCTGCATAAGCTGGCATCGGTAAAATCATAAGAAGCGTCAGTAAAGTGATACGACTAGATACCTCACCATGTAAATTGTCGTCTACTGGTTTGCGATATGAATTGCGAGTTAAGTTTTTATTTATCATTTTCACTCTCACATAAGACCATTATTGAGAAAGTGCTCTGCTGTTATTAAATCACATTAGCAATAGCTTCGGAATAAAAAAGCTTAATTTAATTGGCTGTTTTATTATTATGAACTGCCCCCTTGCTTTCACAGTAACATCCTAAATTTCTCTTAAACTATCAATAACTTATCAAAAAATATCAAAATCACTTTTTTACACCCTGAAAGCAATTCATGTTAAAATGAGCGCCTTTAAATTAGCCTCAAACATACAGGTCTGCCCATGTCTGCTGATACCATCGCTCATACCGCTTTTAAACAAGGCACTAAGCCGTTATACGACTACGATAAGCATTGGGCAAGCTGCTATGAGCCTGCGCCTTATTTGCCGATGACTCGCGCAGAGATGGACGCGCTAGGCTGGGATGCTTGCGATGTGATAATTATATCGGGCGATGCTTATGTCGATCATCCCAGCTTTGGTATGGCGATTATTGGACGTCTTTTAGAATCACAAGGCTTTCGCGTCGGTATTATCGCCCAGCCCGATTGGAAGAGCAAAGACGCCTTTATGGAGCTTGGCAAACCGGTTTATGCTTACGGCGTTACCGCTGGCAACATGGACAGTATGATTAATCGCTACACTGCCGATCGCAAGATACGTAGCGATGACGCCTACTCGCCAGGCAATGTGGCGAATAAACGCCCAGACCGCGCCGCTATCGTTTATAGCCAGCGCTGCCGTGAGGCATATCCTGATGTACCAATTATTCTAGGCGGTATCGAAGGTAGTCTGCGCCGAATCGCCCATTATGACTATTGGTCGGATAAAGTACGCCGTAGTATCTTGCTCGATTCGCGTGCTGATGTCTTATTATACGGTAATGCCGAACGCGCTATCGTCGATGTGGTGCATGGTCTCTCAAAAGGCTACACCTTTGAACAAATGAGTAAACTGCGCGGTACGGCTTATCTACTTACGCCAAGCCGTCGTCACTGGCAAGCAGATATGGTGGAGGTCGCGAGCAACGATGTTGATACCGTTGGCCGCGTTGATCCAATTATCAACCCTTACGTAATGACCGAAGACGTTGATAGCTGCAAGATTGAACAAGAAAAGCCTAGCGACTCGCCCGTTGGCCAAGCGATGACTGGCATGTCTGCGCAATATGCGGGATTTGTCGCGGAGCCTGTGACTCATAAAGTGCTTAACGCTGAGCAAGTTGATCTCGATACGCAAGTAGTGCAAATGCGCGGCATGAATACTCAAGATAATAAAGAATATAAGCCCAAAACCGCTCTTAAACATAAGCTAAAAATGCCACCGCGCGAAAAAACGGTTATCCGTCTGCCAGATTACGACCATGTCAAATCAGACCCCGTACTCTACGCTCACGCCAGCCGTATTCTACATCTTGAGACTAACCCCGGTAACGCGCGGGCGCTAGTGCAGCGCCATAGTAGCGGCGCGGGCAACTCATTTACATCCATTGACGTTTGGCTCAATCCGCCACCGATTCCGCTGTCGACCGAAGAGATGGACTACGTCTTTGACTTGCCTTATGCACGTCTGCCTCATCCAAGCTACGGTGATGCACGTATTCCTGCTTATGACATGATTAAGTTTTCGGTCAATATCATGCGTGGTTGTTTCGGCGGCTGTACCTTTTGCTCGATTACGGAGCACGAAGGTCGTATTATCCAAAACCGCTCAGAGGACTCTATCCTACGTGAAGTGGAGGCCATTCGTGATACCGCGCCGAACTTTACTGGCGTCATCTCAGACTTAGGCGGCCCGACGGCCAATATGTATCGTCTTAACTGTAAAGACGAAACCATCGAAAAGCACTGCCGTAAGCCCTCTTGCGTCTATCCGGATGTCTGTGAAAACCTAATTACTGATCACAGTAATTTGACCCAGCTGTATCGTA
The DNA here is from genome assembly GCF_051847575.1 of Psychrobacter sp. 1U2. NCBI lineage: Bacteria > Pseudomonadati > Pseudomonadota > Gammaproteobacteria > Moraxellales > Moraxellaceae > Psychrobacter > Psychrobacter sp. 1U2. The sequence goes on along the minus strand of NZ_JBPYDC010000008.1, from coordinate 45,827 downwards.
AAGCGCGTGATATTAAGGGCGTGAAAAAAATCCTTATTGCCTCCGGTCTGCGTTATGATCTAGCGGTAAAAGATCCTGAATACGTCAAAGAGCTCGTCAGCCATCATGTCGGTGGTTATCTCAAAATCGCGCCGGAGCATTCTGAAGAAAACGTCTTAGCAAAAATGATGAAACCCGGTATGGGCAGCTATGATAAGTTCAAAGCGATGTTCGAACAATACAGCCAAGAGGCCGGTAAAGAGCAGTATCTAATACCTTACTTTATCGCGGCACACCCTGGCACTAAAGATGAAGACATGATGAACCTTGCATTGTGGCTCAAGAGCTATGGCTACCGCGCCGATCAAGTGCAAGCGTTTTATCCAAGCCCAATGGCGACTGCGACGACGATGTATCATACTCATAAAGATCCGCTACATAAAGTTAGCCGCAGTGAAGGTGATATGGATATCGTCAAGTCCGGCAAGCAGCGTAAACTGCATAAAGCTTTCCTTCGCTACCATGACCCTAAAAACTGGGCAATACTACGCAAAGCGCTGCAAGATATGGGCCGTAGCGATCTAATCGGTAAAAACAGAGGTTGCCTCATACCACCTTTTAATGCCCATCTAGAAGGACGCGACGCCAATCAAGACAGCTACCAATCAGCGCGTAAGAAAAATAGCCGCGTTGGTAATGACTCGGCTAAGCGCCAGAATAACAGCAAAAACAACTCAGCCAACAGTCAAACGAATAACCGTTCTAAGAAAAAGGTTAGTAAAGGTAATTTTCAAACCCAGCATACGGGTTTGCCACCACGTAAAACAAAATAAATAGGCTGAAATCAAAACTAGCAAACAATACAAATCCCGATTAATAAAGCGGCTGCTGACTTAAGTTAGCAGCCGCTTTATTTAGTTAAAATTTATAGTTACATTAGTCAATATTTAAGCAATAAAGTTATAAGGTAGTGAACAATTCCTAACATTCAAAAGCAGGTGCTTTCGTTACCATAAGCTCCATGCACTTAGAGTGCTATAACCTTTAATTATAACTTTTAACAACAAAGCATTATATTTTGGAGACCTCTATGAATACTATGATGAAACTTACCGCAACCTTACCTGCTGTTGCTCTGATGGCAGCTTGCTCGACTACCACTCCAACCTCTCCTACAACCCCAGCTACCTCTACGACTGGTATGAGCGATATGGCCTATGACCGTATGGCGCCTGCCCCGTATACTTGTACTGATGATAGCCAAATCTTAGCAAAGCAGTCTATCAACAAAAAGCAAGCGACGATTAGCGCAACTGTTCCGAAACTGAACTGGACACAACAAGAAGTAATCTTGGTCGGCGGCGTCAATGGCGACACGGCAAGCTATATTAACGACTCTAACCCAGAAGTCATCTACGCGTGGCACATGAAAGGCGATGAAGGCGTACTGGCTATGAAATGGGCCGACGGTAAAGGATACCAAGTCAACTGTAAAATCGGTAGATAGTAGTATTGAGTCAATTATGCATTGATAGTGTTTAGCTTTTAACTAAAACATTTATCAATATATTAGACAGTCATCATATGATGGCTGTTTTTTTATGACGGATTCAGTGGTTAACGCTAGCAAAAGCTGTCAAAATAATAGTCAAGAAAATTAACGACCATAAACGCATAGCAAAGCTGCTCATAAGAAAAAAGGAAGATTGATGAGAACTCGTTTATTGAGACTCACGCTAGTCTCTACTCTTAGCATGATCGCATTAGCAAGTTGTGATAATAGTGGTAATGAACGTGTTGATAGCTCTGCTGATACTGAGAAAAGTGTTTCTACAGAGACTGATAATGCTACTACTGCAACTGAAACCTCATCAGTAGTTACTGATATTGACTGGTCAAAAGTGGCTAGTGGTGAACAAGCGGCTGAACGAGCTAATTATGATTACCCCTTTGATATCGATAGTAAAAATGTACAAGATTACGCTGATTACTTCAAAGTAGACAAGGCGACTGCTCAGCATAATCTCACCGTCGGCATGGCGAGTAATGAGGCGTTATCAAAAGTACTCGATCAGCTTAGTAATAGCTATACTTCACATGAGCTAACCGATGGCGAAACCGTCGAGCTAATTGTTCATGCGACTCCTGAGGTACAGGCTAGCCAATATGAGTATGTCTTTGCAGATGACTTTGCTAAGGGTTTAGTTCTGCCGATTAAGATTGTTCCGGATGGTAAGAAAAGTGAGGCTACGGTTAATCCGCATGAGGAATTGGGAGAGTAGTTCTTTGAGTGACATTATTAATATGTAAGAAAAGTCGTAACTTGTAAGGTGCGCCCCGCGCACCAACGCATAAATAGGAAACAACAGATAAAGATAATTATCTATGCAAATGATTTAACGTAACGTTCAGATATTCATTAAATAACACTTTTAATTCTTAAAAAAGTTCTGAGATGATGCGCGGGGCGTACCCTACTCGACTTCTTTAATCTCTTTACTTATGGCTTTTGCCCAATAAACTATAGCGAGCTGTTCGATGTCTGCTGCATTATAAGACGCATGATAAGTGTCAAACAAACATTCTCCATAATTTGATTTAACTTCACTACTCTCTTCATTCACTACTATCTTCAACAGAGCACGTGAACGTGTTCGTTTTTCGTGAATATCTTTAATCGAATGCCATGGTATATCTAACGCTTGATTGAATTTAATGATTTGTAGTTTTTCTGGTAACAACCTAAGACTAGATATTGTGACTAATGGCGTTTTATTTTTATCTTCATTCTTAGCTACCAAATAACAAAGTATCACTATACTAATCGGTAGCACTGCCCAAATGATATCAGAGGGATCAAATGATTGATTTATGAAGAAGGGCATCAGCCATGCAATAATGAGTTTTGTACTCAGCCATATCATTAGCGCAAAGATAGCTATCGTCAAGAAAAATCCAGCATTGTACTCTTTTGCTAAGAATTCGAAACTTGGTAATTTTAATTCAGCCTTAATATCAGTACTTTTTAAGTATTGTATGCTGGCAATTATGTCTATTTTTTGAGAATTGACTGATGTAAATACACCTAACCATTTCAAGTAACTCATGACTAGAATCAAAAGTAATAAAAACGACAAGCTAATACTTCCGGTTAAATATTCGACGCCCACACTTGTACAGGCGATGATAGCTACGTGACGCATTACTTGAGTATAAGTATAGTATGCCATGGACTTCCGAAATTTTGATAAAGGTGTTGGTAATTTAAGCCGTAGGGTGCGCCCCGCGCACCAACGCATAGATAGGAAACAATAGATTGAATGTACTTATCTACGCAAATGATTCAAAGCTAAGCTATTAATCGAATGGTACTTAGAGTTCAAAGATCCGATTCTTAAACGGTGCGCGGGGCGCACCCTACTACTCTCTTTTTATTCTACGAAATCAGAGCGGTTGCGCGAGGGACGAGCGCCGAGCTTAATCAGTAAAGAAAGCTAACCCATAACCCGCATATTTCTATGCTTTAAAGAACGCGATGCTGAGGCTGATTCTTTTATCTTTTATCTTTTACAATATATCGAACAGTATCGGTGGGTTGCGCTATCGCCCACCCTACAACTCGCTTTCATATTAAAGATTTACGACTCTTCTAACATTGCCAAAAACTCTTCCTCGCCCACGACCTTAACCTCTAGCTTCTCTGCCTTCGTCAGCTTTGAGCCGGCCTTTTCTCCTGCCAACAACGCCGTAGTTTTGGCGGACACACTGCCAACCACCTTTGCGCCGAGGGCTTGCAGTTTGGCTTTGGCCTCATCGCGTGCCATGCTCGCGAGCGCTCCGGTAATCACCCACGTTTGCCCATCAAGGGGTAAATCGCTAGAGGCCACTTGCTCAACGTTATCCCAATGCACGTCAGCCGCGCGGAGCTTGTCGATGACTTCGATGTTGTGCGGAGCGCGAAAGAACTCGTAGGTCAGCTCGGCGGTGATAGTACCAACGTCTGGCGTGGCGATAAGCGCCTCCATATTAGCGCTCATTAAGCTATCTAAATCACCAAATTGTTGGGCGAAGTTTTGTGCGGTGCCCTCACCAACACCGCGGATACCTAGCGCGTAGATAAATCTTGCTAAGGTGGTTTTTTTACTGACCTCAATAGCGTCGATGATGTTCTGCACCGACTTCTCGCCTAGCTTCTCATAGGTAATCATTTCATCCTGATGCTTATGCAACTGATAAATATCGGCAACGGTTTTGACGAGCCCATGTTCAAAGAAACTAATGAGCCAGCGCTCACCCAGTCCGTCGATATCCATCGCACGGCGCGAGACAAAGTGAATAAGGGCCTCGGTCTGCTGCGCGGGGCAAAATAGTCCGCCTGTACAACGCGCTAAGGCTTCGTCTTCTGGTAACACCACAGGCGAGTCGCAAACCGGACAAGTCGAAGGTAACTTGACAGGTTTAGAATCGTCTGGGCGTTGGTCTTCCCAAACGCGGGTGACTTTCGGGATGACATCACCAGCACGATGGACGCTGACCATATCGCCCGCTCGCACATCTAAGCGCTGAATCTCGCCAAAGTTATGCAAGGTGACATTGCTCACGGTGACGCCGCCAACTTTGACCGGCTCTAATTTGCCAACTGGGGTAATCTGTCCGGTGCGCCCCACTTGCCATTCGATAGTATGCAGGCGGGTCATGACGGTTTCGGCAGGGAATTTATAAGCCATCGCCCAGCGTGGTTCTCTAGATAAAAAGCCTAATTGCTGCTGCAAGGCTAAGCTGTTGACTTTAATGACAGTGCCATCGATTTCAAACGGTAATTTCTCACGTTTTTCAATGACTGACTCGTAGTACTCTTGCGCCTCGCGTGGATTAGCAACCACTCGTACCGCGCTAACCGTAAAGCCTAAGTCACCCAGCCAAGCTAGGGCAGCTGACTGAGTGTCAATAGTCTCAGGTAAGCCTTGATTGACTGAGTAACCATAAAAGGCTAAAGGGCGACTGGCGGCAATGGCGGGATCGAGCTGGCGCAGACTGCCAGCAGCGGCATTACGTGGATTGGCAAAGGTTTTTTCATCATTTTCAATGGCTAGACGATTGAGGCGCTCAAAGCCTGCCTTGGGCATCAGCACTTCGCCGCGTACTTCTAGCAATTCGATATCTTTGGCATCGCCTAGCCACAATGGCAGATTACGGATGGTTTTTACATTTTGTGTAATATCCTCACCCGTTTGCCCATCGCCGCGCGTGATCGCTTGCACATACTGGCCATACTCGTATTTTAGTGACACCGCCAAACCATCGAGCTTCATCTCCATCTCATACTCAGGATTTTGCTGTGCGTCGCTTAAGCGATCATTGACGCGGCGCATAAAGCTATGCAAGTCATCATAATCAAAGACGTTACCGAGCGATAGCATAGGAATATCGTGAGTGACTTGAGTAAAGGCCGACAGCGGTACATCGCCGACTTGATTGATCGGGCTATCAGGCTGAATAAGGTCCGGATACGCTTCTTCTAACTCGAGTAGTGATAGCCGCAGCTGATCGTACTCACTATCTTCTAAGATAGGATTATCAAGGACATAATAGGCATTATTATGAGTTTTTAGCGCGGCGATTAAAGTGCGCATTTTTGTGATGACATTGCTATCATCGATCGAAACATTTTTATGGTCATTAGTGTTGCCAGAGTCAGTCATAGTCGGTATCTATAGTAGTTATTCAACGATTGATAATAGCAACTATGATAACAATTTAGAGGGCGCTTTACAGCAAAGACTGGCATAAAAAAACGCCACTTTTATTCAATAAAAATGGCGCTAAGTAGAGGGTTATTTTGCTATGTTAGCTGTCATAATCGCGAACTTGATTACGCAGCTGCTGCTTATAATCCGGCGTAATCGGTTCATTATTTTCGTCTAACATTACCGCACCGAGGTCGCTTGCCATCATATAAGCAATACTCATCATACTATCAAAGCTACGCACGGCTTGTGGATGTGGCAGCGATAAAAACAGCACCACGCCGCTATAGACATTGGTCGCCACGCTGTGCGGGTCAAAAGGTGCAATACCATTATCAGTAATGCCCATCATGCTGAACCAAAGCATACCGGTGCCGTCTTTTTGCTCATAACGATGGAACATATTCATCGCGCCAAAACGCAAACCGTACTTATCCACTAAAGTTAATAAATCGCTGCCACGAATGATCGCATTCGGGCGTTCTCGGCTTTGCTGCGGCAAGATAGTAATATTGATATTGTCTTTGGCATTGATTAGTGGCCCGTTTTGCGCCTCGTCAATGGGTGTTAATAAATGCTGGTCGAGCACAGGGCTATTGTCCGTGAAGCTTGGCTCCTCAGCGGTATCAATCACTGGCATCAGGCTGTCAGTCGCTGACATAAGGCTTGAAAAAGCATCCGGCTCACTCTGCGTGTCAGAGTAATTATCTCGTGCAAGTTGCGCAAACTCTTCGTTATCTGCGCGCTGCTGTTCTGCTTGCCAGCTAGCATATTCTGGATTTGTATCATTATCATTGATATTAGTAGTCGTAGCGCGATTCTGCGTCAACTGCGCATCGACTTCAGTATGGTTGTGCGTCAACGGCTCCTCTTCCACCACAGCACTGAGATACTCTCTATCAGGCGCGATACTCGTCTCACCGGCGATAGCATCATCAAAGTCTGGCTCATCAACGACATTACGCTCGTGACGCGGAATAATCGGAATACCGTTTTTGTCATAATTCACCGCTACCGCATCGGTATTTTGCCGGCGTTTCAAACTACGAATGACCATAAACAGTCCTGCTAGCACAATCAAAGCGGCAATGGCGATCAATACAAACTGGATAGCGGTCATAAGAGAATACATCCTAGTAATAATAAAGGTAACAATATAGGTAATGATAAAAGTAATCAGAAAATATACAGCAGTTTAAACGCTATCAGTCTAGCACGGCTACCTAAAAGCGTCATCACATTGTAACGGTTTGACACTTGTTAATAATCATCTTAGTGAGCTGCTGATTGGGTACCAACGAGCAAAAACGCGCCATAGATATAACTGCCCTGATTTTACCCTAAATTATAAAGTTTGTTTATCAATACTTAACTCGCAATACTTAACTTTCGATATATTTTTCGGCTTCGTCAAGCGAGACGCTCACTAATGTAGAGATGCCAGCGCTAGGCATAGTAATACCTTTAAGCTCATCGGCAATCTGCATCGAGAGTTTATTATGGCTAATAAAGATAAACTGTAAGTCATCAGCTAGCTCTGTAATGAGGCTAGTAAAACGTCCGACATTAGCATCGTCAAGCGGCGCATCGACTTCATCGAGCACACAAAATGGCGCCGGATGCTGCTTAAATATCGCAAAAATCAGGCTCAGCGCGGTCAAAGTTTTCTCGCCGCCCGAGAGTACGGCTAGGCGACTATTACGCTTACCTTTTGGCTGCGCCATTAAGGTCAAGCCTGCGCGCCAATGCTCAGATTTATCCACGCTGATATCAGCATTGGCATCAGCAGGCATATCCTCCAAATCTAGCGTTAGGCTGGCTTGCCCGCCACCGAATACTTTGGCGAACAATTTTGATAACTCACTATTGACCGACTCCAATGTCTGCATAAATAGCGTCTTGGTGGTCTCATCAATAGAAGCAATGGCCGCAGTCAAAGTCTGCATACTAGCAGCGATATCTTCAGTCTGCTGCGTTAGCGGCTCTAGGCGCTCATTGACCTCAGCCAGTTCTGCAACTGCCGCTAGATTGACCGCGCCTATTTTATTAATTCGCTGCTCAAGATTGGCTTGTTCGGCTTGTAGCTCAGCGATTTTCTCGGGACGGACACGGCGCTCATGAATGATAAAATCAGTTAGTAAGCTTGAAACGCTTATCGTCGGCGGTAATGGTTCAGGGCTGTTAGTGGCTTTGTCATTACGGTTAGCTAGAATGTGCTGATAATGATCGAGCGCATTTTGTACGTTGTCACTAGCGTCGTGAAGTTTGGACTCACTAAGCGCCAGCTCTGTGGCTTGTTTGGCGCTGTTATCTTGCTGAGTTTGCAAGGTTGTCTGCAGAGTGTCTAAGGCAGATTGCTGCTCATTATAATCGTGTTTAAGTGTGGTCAGAGTGACTTCACGCGCTGCTAATACATCTTGCTGCTCATCGCGCTTGGCTTTTATAGCCTGTAATGTGGCCTGCAGCGTTGGCAGTTGTTGTTGGTAGCTATCAAGGCTTGCGATCAGTGCTTGCCGATTTTGCCAAGACTCATCAAGAAACTTAGTGGCACGCTCCAGACTATTGGCACTATGCTCAAGACGCATCTCGATTTTTTGCTGGCGTAGCTGTAAGGCTTGCCAAGCGGCTTCAACATTTTGTCGATTACGTTGTAGCTCGTCACGCTCCACTTGGAGCTGTTTACGCTGCTGCTGTGCTGTTTGGATCTTAGACGTTACTACTTGCAAGTCTTTTTCGATTTGCTCGCGCTCATCAGCGAGTCGTTTTTGCTCTGCTACTAGCTCTTGTTGCTCATCTGCCAAAACCAGTTGTTCGCGCTGCAAACGCTGCGTGTCAGCTTGCCTTTGTTTAAGCGCAGCTTTTTCAGTCGCCAGTTGCTGCTGATAATGATAAACCTCACGGGTAAGCTGATCGTTTTGGGCGCGGCTCTCATCCAAGTTTACTTTTAGCGCGTCATACTCATTTTGGCTGTGCTTCATTTGCTTGTGCAAGCTATCAATATGCTCATCGCTACTATCGAGTAACTCTTCTAATTGGGTTAAACGCTGCTGTTGCTGGAGGCGCTGCGTCAAAAAATGACTGTTGTGCGTAGCATCTTTTTGCTTGGCTAATTGACCAAAGTTTATTGTGCCTTTGTCGCTGATAAGCCAACCCTTTGCGGTCAATAATAAAGCGGATGGCGGCAACACTTTTAAGATTTCGGTCAGTTCTATAGTGCTTTCGCGGCTAAGCTCATCTGCAATGTATAAATAGCACTGCTGCCATATCGCCAGCGCAGGCTTAGCAATCAGCGCTGAAAAAGGCAGAACTTTATCTTTCAAATCAGCGGGTAGCTCGCTAATAAAACTATTATTTACACTAGCGCGTTTTGTAGCGGGTAGCCATAAACTATAGCTACTGGTAACCCCTTTACTTTGCTTAGAATGGTCAATTTGATTATGCTGAAGACTAAGTAAATTGGGTAGGTATCCGTGAAGCTCTAGCTTTGAATTCAGATCAACTCGATCACCAATAAGCACTTGACTGTCTAGCCATAATGCTAATACGTTATCGAGGATTTGAGCATGCTGCTGACCGAGTTCACTCAGCTCAATTTGCTCGCGCAAAGTGGAAATCGGCAGTAGACTTTCATCTTCAATAGCGACGTTATTTGCCAAATCTTTATCCGACTTTGCCTGTTGCGTGGTCGACTTTTTAATAGGTTTGGGATGTAGTATTTTATGTAGCGTATCGTACTCGCCTGCCAATAGGGCATGGCTCTTTTCTTGTTCCGTCACCTCGCGTAGCTGCTCGGTCAAACGCTGCTGCAAAGTATGAGCTTGCGGTTGTAGCTCCGCTAGCCGTTCAGCGACGCTATCTTGCTGACGAGCGCGCTGCTGCAACTGAGTTTTTAAGTCGTTAATAAGGCTACTAGCATTGTCAGCATTGCTATCATGAGCTTGAGCATTGTTACTGGAAGCATCATCAACAGAAGGTAGCGTCTGTTGCCACAGCGTTTGCCAATGTTGCTGACGACTCGCGAGCTTATTTTGACCCAGCTGATGGCGTTTTTGCGCTTGGCTATTGAGCGCTTGTTGCTGCTCGAGGGTACGCGCGTTATCTTGCAGACGCGCTAACTGCGCTTGTGATTCAGAGCATGCACGTTGTAGCGGTTGCTCATCGGTTTGATAGTTTTGACGCTTTTTTGCTAGCTCAGTAAGCTCAGGCTGTAAACGATCAAGCGCTAGCTGCTGCTGATCCTGCTCAGCTTTTAGTCTATCAAGCTCATCAATCGACTGCTGACGTTGCCGCTCTAAATCAACTAACTGCTGTTTAATGGCGGTTGCTTTAGCGGTGATATCATTAAGCTCATATTCGGTTTGTTGACAGCTAAGCTGCTGCTTATAATGCGCGCTTTGCGCTTCATCTTTGAGCCATTGTTCTTGGTTAATCTGCGTGCTTAGTTTGTCTTGCTTATGCTTGAGCTGCTCATGATCAGCTTGTAGTTTTTTAAGCGCCAAGTCGCTACGCTCATAGTTCCTCTTATGTTGCAGCTGAGCTTGTTTGGCTTGATATAACTGCTGAATGGCCAGTTGTTGCTTGATATCCGCTAAGGTTTCATTCAGCTCATTATAACGCTGAGCGCTAGTCGCTTGACGCGCTAAGCTTTTCTGTTGACGGACCAGCTCGCTTTGCATATCATGCAGACGCGCTAAATTCTCTTGTGTCTTTTCGAGCTTCTTTTGCGTCTCTAGCCGGCGAGCTTGATAACGTGATACGCCTGCCGCTTCTTCAATGAACTCACGCAGCTGCATGGGACTTGAGTCAACAATACGGCCAATCATACCTTGCTCGATCACCGCATAACTGCGCGCGCCAAGCCCAGTGCCTAAGAAAACATCGACCACATCACGGCGACGACAACGCGTACCATTGATAAAATAATCAGAACGCCCCTCTAGATTAACTTGCCGGCGTACTGAGAGCTCCTGATAGAGGTTAAACTCATGGCGAATACCAGTTTGCTCATCTTGTGTATGCTCAAAAGTCAGCTCCACACTAGCGACGCTTTTGGCGGATTTGTCCTGCGTGCCAGCAAAGATCACATCACTCATCGCTCCGCCGCGCAACTGCTTGGCTGAGGTTTCGCCTAATACCCAACGTATAGCGTCAATGACATTTGATTTGCCACAGCCATTGGGCCCGACGATAGCAGTAATACCGCGAGGAAAGGTAAAGTTCGTAACATTGGCAAAGGATTTGAAGCCTGCCAGTTTAAGAGATTTTAGACGCATAAACGGTGAGCAGTTCGATAATAAAACAGGCGGCTATTTTACCTGAAATTGAGGTGGGTTTTTAGGATCTTTCAAGGTATTGTGTTTGCATGACATCAGCTTTGTCGTGAGAATGCTCAGTCGCTTTTCTTTGAATATAAACGTCCTTACTCCAAAAAAAACTCAAAAAGAAGGTAGTTACAACACCCCAATCCCGCTTAAAAACAACTGACCGCCTGCAAATATCAATAACACCCCAAAAGCCCGTTTTAGCATTAGCGCCGGTAGTTGGTGCGCTAGCTTTGCGCCAATTTTAGCAGTGATAAAACTCGCGACCGATATGCATAAAAAGCCGATGATATGTACGAAACCGATAGTTCCTTCAGGTAGGTTAACGACATCTTGACCAAACCATGCAAACCCCAGTGCTCCCGCCACCGCAATGGGCAAACCACAAGCGGCAGAAGTGCCGACCGCTTGCTTCATAGGTAGCCCTGCCCAATTCAGAAATGGCACGGTCAAACTACCGCCGCCGATCCCAAAGATAGACGACGCCATACCGATACCTGTCCCTGCTCCGAACTGTATGCCTTTAGAGGGTAGCGGTTTGCCTAACTGTTCCTTATTGGAGAAAAATAGCATTTTTAGCGCGACTAATAACGCGCCAACACCGATGATCGCTTGCAAAGCTTGTCCATTGATCCTATCGGCAATTCCCGCACCAACGACGCTACCAACCACTAAACCAATAGCCATACCGCGCCAGATCTCCCAGCGCACCCCGCCGCGTTTATTATGCGCGGTCAATGAGCTAATGGACGTGATAATAATAGTCGCTAAGGAAGTGCCAACGGCTAAGTGAGTGACGACTTCTGGCGAGAAGTTATACGCGGTAAAAATCCAAACTAGCGCAGGCACGATGATCATGCCGCCACCGATTCCGAATAATCCCGCGCAGACGCCAGCAAATGCGCCGGCAATCACAAACCATACATATAACATTATCGAAACCCTTTATTTTACGGTGTTATTATCCTGCTGTTTCATTGCGCTTTTATGGTACTGCTATTTAATAAGATATATTTTTAGCTCATAATTGAGCATTCAGCTAGTAGTAGCAGGCGCTTAGTATAGCAAAAACTTTTATTGTGACTTTGCTTTATACTTAATTCCTAGAAGCACAACCGCTATAGTTAATCCTAAATAAAAAGAGTACGGCTAAAGTAGCGTGCTACTGGTATAAATTTTCCTTGCGTGCTGCATTCCCAGAGGCTGCGAAAAATTCATTCCAGTAGCACTGTATTTATTTTATAGTGGATTGGCTATAGTGCTACAAGCCTATTGATTACAGCGATTACTGATATGTTTTTATCTATACAAACCACTAGCCTTGGCGCGCTTACCCACCGTCATGTCACGACGAGTGTATCGACCAATAGCGAGCTAATAGAAGCTATACAATCTGGTACTTTAAGTGCCAACGATAGACAGCTACTAACTGCTGAGACACAAACAGCGGGACGGGGGCAGCATACGCGCTCTTGGCAATCACCCATTGGCAACGTCTATTTGTCGTTATATCATCCGATTGGCATCCCTATCAGCGGTCTGCTGTCATTAATTATCGGTGCTAATTTAGCAAAAATGCCTGTGATTCAAGCCCTTAACTTGCAATTGACAGCGCAAACAAAAACGCCTATTGGCGTAAAATGGGCCAATGATTTAGGTTTTTATCCGCTGCAAAAGCAAGATTTAAACTTTGGTTTTAATAAACACAACCTCATCGCTTTTAATAAATTAGCTGGCATTTTAATTGAGCCGGTATGGATAGCAAGTCAGCTAAAAGGCATCGTTATAGGCGTAGGATTAAATGTAGCGGCGACTCCTAAGCTGACGGAGCAAACGCTAGAAGGCATGAGTTATCAAGCTATTAGCTTACAAGATATTTATGAGTCGATAAAAAAAGATGAAAAGGACAATCCGCTAGAGCCTTTACCAAGCTTAGCTGTGATGTATGAGCAAATCAGTCAGGCTTTACTAGACGCTGTTGAGTGCTTCAAAAATATAGCAGCTGAAAAGTCTAATTTACAGCCCAGCTCTACTCAGTATGCAATGGCTCAATTTAACCAACAGTTTAAAGAGCAAGATGCACTCAAAAGTTTGAAAGTAAGAATTACGCAAAATCTCAATAATGAGGAGTACATTCTCGAAGGCCAGACTTATGGGATCGATACAAACGGCTGTTTGCAATTACAGCAAGATAACGGTAATATTTCAGCAATTTTTACCGGTCGCATTGATGTCATAAATGAGACCTAACGAGCACTAGATAAAGGGCCAATAAGGAAACACTATGCTCTGGCTAGATCTAGGTAATACCCGACTGAAATACTGGCTGACGGACGATATTGGGCAGATTGTCTCGCACAATGCACGGCAGCATCTGCAAGCGCCTGCTGAGCTACTCATGGGCCTGACTGATAGATTTGAGCGCTATGCGCCTGATTTTATCGGTATCTCATCGGTGCTTGGCGATGAGCTCAATAGCCAAGTAGCGCAGACGCTCAGTCGGCTTAACATTCCCTTTGAGTTTGTGAATGTCGATGCCTCTCATGCGCTGATGAGCAGTCGTTATGATGCCAAGCAACTGGGCTGTGATCGTTGGCTACAGATGCTAGGCGCAGTGGATAAAACGAAGCGCCAATGTGTGGTGGGCTGCGGGACAGCGGTCACGATAGATTTGATCGATCATGCCGAGCATTTGGGCGGCTATATTTTTCCGAGCATCTATTTGCAGCGCGAATCGCTATTTTCAGGTACTAAGCAGATTACTATCTCGAACGGTGCTTTTGATAGTATCGCTCAAGGGATAACCACACAGGATGCGGTACATCACGGGATATTATTATCTATCGTTGGCGCTATCAATGAGATTACTCATCGGCACCCCAATTTTGAGCTAATAATGACCGGCGGTGATGCGACTATGATCGCCGAGCACGTCAATCGTCCGGTAAGGCTACGTGATGACTTACTGCTCAACGGCTTAGCTAGGTATTTCGATCATAGCAAAAAGCAACTGATGGTTTAAAGCTATATTAAGGGCGTTACAAATAAAAAAGCAGTAGGTCTTGGACTTACTGCTTTTTCTATTACAAAATCGACTCTAAACTACTTACTTAGTCTCATTAAACAATTCGCGTCCAATCAGCATACGGCGAATCTCGCTCGTCCCTGCACCAATCTCGTATAGCTTAGCATCGCGCCACAAGCGACCGAGCGGATACTCATTAGTATAGCCGTTACCACCAAAGATTTGGATGCCATCGCCCGCCATAAGTGTGGCTTTTTCTGCGCACCATAGAATCACACTAGCGCAGTCTTTGCGTACTTGCCGGCTATGACCAGCACCTTGGGCATCCAGCATATCTAAGTTTTTGCCAACGGTATATAAGAAGCTACGTCCGGCCTGCAAGATAGTATACATATCGGCGACTTTGCCTTGGATAAGCTGAAACTCACCGATCGCTTGACCGAACTGCTTACGGTCATGAATGTAAGGCACAACATTATCCATCACGGCTTGCATAATGCCGATAGGACCAGCCGCTAATACCGCGCGCTCATAATCAAGCCCACTCATTAGTACTTTCACCCCATTATTCAGACCGCCTAAGATGTTTTCTTTGGGGACTCTAACATTATTAAACGTCATCTCGCCAGTATGGCTACCGCGCATGCCGAGCTTATCGAGCTTCTGCGCCGTACCGAAACCCTCCATACCTTTTTCGATAATAAAAGCGGTGATACCTTGCGCGCCAAGCTCTGGATTGGTTTTGGCATAGACCACCATGACATCGGCATCTGGACCGTTAGTAATCCACATTTTGCTGCCATTTAGCACATAGACATCGCCTTTATCTTCGGCTTTGAGTTTCATACTAGTGACGTCAGAACCTGCACCCGTCTCACTCATAGCTAAAGCGCCGATGAACTCGCCGGTGATTAGCTTCGGTAAAAACTTCTGCTTTTGCGCCTCATTACCGTTACGTTTGATTTGATTGACGCAAAGGTTTGAGTGTGCGCCATAACTTAGACCAATAGAAGCTGAGGCGCGACTAATCTCCTCCATCGCCACCATATGCGCGACATACCCCATATTAGCGCCGCCATATTCTTCAGGTACGGTAATGCCATGCAAGCCTAAATCGCCCATTTTTTGCCAAAGATCCATTGGAAACTCATCGCTACTATCAATCTCGCCTGCGCGTGGGGTAATTTCTTTGGCGGCGAACTGTGCCACCACATCACGCAAAGCATCGATATCTTCGCCAAGCTGAAAATCTAAACCGGGTAAACTCATAATGGTTCCTTATTTATACTCTTTTAATCTGTTACTAGAATTAGAATACTTATATAAAAATATAGCATGTATAAAAATGGTATGGCTGGAATAAATTTTTTGAAGCCTCTGGAGTGACGAAGTCACACAGCAAGCGCATAAAATTTGTGCCAGCTATACCCAATGGTATCTATTTACTTTAACTACAATGTGATTGCTTAAATTGAACGCTTATTAATCAAAGCCCGCGCCACATTAGAATCGTTACGGCGTCCTAGAAATTCACTAATGCGCTCACCTGCAACGACTAATTTATCTAGATCAATACCAGTCTCAATACCCATACCATGCAGCATGTAGACCACGTCTTCGGTAGCGACATTACCCGTAGCGCCTTTGGCATAAGGACAACCACCGAGGCCGGCTACTGAAGTATCAAATTCACTTACGCCCATCTCGAGCGCCGCTAAGGTATTGCTCAGCGCCTGTCCATAAGTATCATGAAAGTGCCCTGAGATGTGCTCAATATCGATATATTCTAAAGCCGCTTGCAAGGCCTTTTTCACTTTGATGGGCGTGCCTACTCCTATGGTATCGGCAACGCCAATTTGCTCTGCGCCAATCTCAACCAAGCGTTTAGTCACATAAGCGACTTGGCTGGGGTCAATCTCGCCTTCATAAGGACAGCCGACCGTGCAGGAAATCACGCCGCGAACTTTGATGCCTTGCGCTTTTGCAGCAGCAGCCACTGGCGCAAACCGTTCAATACTCTCATCGATACTACAATTAATATTTTTTTGGCTAAAGGTTTCACTCGCTGAGGCAAAGATAACCACCTCATCAGGGTGATGCTTAGCAGCATTATCAAAGCCGCGCATATTCGGCACGAGCACCGAATAGATGACATCATCTTGACGGCTAGGCTCAAGCGCGTTCATGAGCTCGCTATTATCGCCCATCTGTGGCACCCACTTTGGCGACACAAAGCTAGTGGTCTCAATCTTCTTAATCCCTGCCGCGATTAAGTCTTCGATCAATGCTTGCTTCACTGCGGTTGGCACGGTCATTGATTCGTTTTGCAAGCCATCACGCGGACTAACATCGACGATAGAAACGTGCTTTGGGTAAGAGTTATTCATAGTTATTATCCTTAAGCTTCGCTCGTTTCGCTATCAATACGTAACAGCTCATCACCATCAGCCACTAAGTCGCCCGCAGAGAATAGCAATTCGGCTACTACCCCGTCAGTTGGTGCGGTAATGGTATGTTCGATTTTCATCGCTTCAATCACCGCCAACGCCTCCCCTTGCTTGACGCTATCACCAACAGCGACCTTGAATGCGATAACTTGCCCGGGCATAGGCGACTTTAGGCTACCTACTGCAGCAGTATCTCCACCCACATGCGCCATGACGTCGATGAGCTTAATCTGATCGCGACCGGTGTCAGTAAAGACGTAAACCGTCTCGTTATGCGTCCAACTTTGCGCTTTAATACGCGCATCATCGAGCCATAAAGTATGGTTATGAGCGTCATCACTATGGTAGCTGACTTGAGCGTTATATAAACACTCATCTGACTTCTCTACAGTACTGCTTTTAGAATTATCAGCATCAAGCCCATTCGTATCTTTTTTGATGGTTAAAGAAAAATACTGGCTATTATCCGCATTTTTTTGACTTTTTGTATTACTAGCATTGTGCCAATCGCTAATATAGGCAAGGTAGTTTTGCTCATTGAAGATCAGACTAAAAGGTCGTGAGTAGTCGGAATAAGCACGGAATGCAGATGCCTGACTAAAAGGGTCGTTAGCATTATTATTGAGGCTAATATTATCTGTCTCACTAGCCAACTGCTGCACGACAGCGGTGGTCACTAGTGTCGATAAATTCAATGGATGCTGATTAAATAGCTCATCTGCTTCGCGCGCGATAAGCGCCGTATCCAGATTAGCCTGACTAAAGGAGTCGGTATTGATCACATAACGTAGAAACGCTACATTATTCGGTAGGCCGACGATACGGGTGAGTGCTAACGCTCGATCCAGTTTAGCCAACGCTTGCGCGCGAGTCGGCGCATGGACGATAAGCTTCGCAATCATCGAGTCATAAAAGGGGCTAATTACATCACCCTCGCGCACGCCATCATCGATACGCACATCATTACCTTGGTCATTGGTGCTAATAGTAAAAGTGCTGTGCGTGGGCTTTTGATAAGTAAATAGCGTGCCCGTCGCTGGCAAGAAGTCATTATCAGGATTCTCAGCACAGATACGCGCCTCAATCGCATGACCGTTTATCTTAAGCTGATCTTGAGACTTCGGCAGCTTCTGACCCGCTGCAACCAGTAATTGCCATTCAACTAAATCGACACCCGTAATCGCTTCAGTCACAGGATGCTCGACTTGCAAACGCGTATTCATCTCCATGAAATAAAAGCTCATACCCGTGTCGCGCTGCTCAACGATAAACTCTACCGTACCAGCACCGACATAATCGACCGCGCGCGCGGCATCAATCGCCGCCCTGCCCATTGCAGCACGCATGGACTCATCAACGTCAGGCGCAGGCGCTTCTTCTAGCACCTTTTGATGACGACGCTGTACGGAACAATCGCGCTCAAACAGATGCACGTAATTACCGTGGCTATCGCCGAAGACTTGAATCTCGATATGACGCGGTTTGAGGGCATACTTTTCGATCAACACTTGGTCATTGCCAAAGCTGGTGATGGCTTCACGGCGACAAGACTCTAAAAGATCGGTAAAGTTCTTGCTATCCTCAACGATACGCATACCTTTACCGCCACCACCCGCACTAGCTTTGATCAATACTGGATAGCCGATAGCATCCGCTTGAGCCTTTAAAAAATCGCTGTCTTGATTATCGCCGTGATAACCGGGAATGAGCGGCACATTCGCCGCTTCCATTAAACGTTTAGACTCCGACTTACCGCCCATCGCTCGAATGGCAACACTTGACGGCCCAATAAAAATTAAGCCAGCATCTTGGCACGCTTCAGCAAAGTCGGCATTCTCACTCAAGAAGCCATAGCCTGGGTGAATAGCCTCAGCGCCACGCTCCTTAGCAATGGCAATGATAGCATCACCTTTCAAGTAGCTATCTTTGGGCGCAGAGCCGCCGAGATAAACGGCTTCGTCACAAACAGCGACATGCTTAGCATATTGATCGGCATCTGAATAAACCGCGACTGTACGTACGCCTAAACGCTTGGCAGTAGCCGCCACTCGGCAAGCGATTTCACCACGGTTGGCAATGAGTATTTTGGAGAACATAGCAATTCCTGTGCTTTATATTTGATATTTTATCTTCATTTTAATTGGTTACTATTCCTTATCAGCTAACCAATCAGGCTTACGCTTTTGCAAGAAGGCTTGCACCCCTTCCTTGCCTTGCTCTGACGCGCGAATATCAGCAATCTCTTTTACCGTATCAGCGATTAACTCATCGTCAATGCTCTCGCCTGCAATATTATGGAGTAAGCGCTTGCAAGTCTTAACAGCATCGGGGCTATTATTGACAATCTTCGCGCATAGCGTAGCGACCGTATCATCAAGACTCTCTTCACTGATACGCTCATGAATAAACCCAAGTTGCCGTGCTTTTTTTGCATTGAACACTTCGGCGGTCAAAAAATAACGCTGCGACGCACGCGCACCTAATGCTTTTATCACATAAGGGCTAATAGTCGCCGGCGCCAGACCTAAACGCACTTCACTCAAGCAAAAGTTAGCATTCTTCACGGCAATAGCGATATCACACACTGCGACTAACCCCATACCGCCGGCATAGACGTCACCTTGAATGGCGGCAATAGTGGGCTTGGGACAGTCATAAATTGTTTTGAGCATTTGCGCGAGTTTATCGGCATCGGCTAAATTTTCTTCATAATTATAGTCCGCCATCGCGCGCATCCAGTTTAGATCGGCGCCCGCACAAAAGGCTTTGCCCGCTGCTGCTAAGACAACAACGCGAACCGCATCACTTCGACCTAATGTCTCAAAAACTGCTGTCAATTCGCTAATGGTTTCATCATTAAAAGCATTGCGAATCTCAGGACGATTGAGAGTTACTGTCGCGACGTAGTTTTCTATGGTTACTAGTAGATTGTTATAGTTGTTGTTTAATTTATCATTTTGCATAGTATTCTCTATCTTATTTATCGTACTTATCTTTGAAGATGAAAAACCAATTACATCCTAAAAATGCCAAAAGTGGTCTCTTCGATAGGGGCGTTATGAGCAGCGCTTAATCCTAAAGCTAAAACCTGACGCGTATCTGCTGGATCAATCACGCCATCATCCCATAACCTTGCGGTGGCATAATAAGGATGGCCTTGCTCTTCATACATCTCACGTATCGGCGCTTTAAATGACTCTTCATCATCTTCACTCCACGCCTCGCCACTGCGTTCAAAATTATCACGCTTCACCGTTGCTAATACCGAAGCGGCTTGCTCGCCGCCCATTACGGAGATACGAGCGTTTGGCCACATCCACAAAAACCTCGGATCATAAGCGCGGCCACACATACCATAATTTCCCGCGCCAAAAGAGCCACCGACGATGACGGTGAATTTAGGCACTTTGGCATTGGCAACTGCCATCACCATTTTGGCGCCATGACGGGCGATGCCTTCGTTTTCGTATTTACGCCCGACCATAAAGCCGGTGATATTCTGCAAAAACACTAAAGGGATTTTGCGTTTACAACACAGCTCGATAAAGTGCGTACCTTTTTGCGCCGACTCACTGAACAAAATGCCGTTATTGGCAATAATACCGACAGGCATGCCTTCTATATGGGCAAAGCCGCAAATAAGAGTATTAGCAAAGCGCGCTTTAAATTCGTCAAAGGCGCTATCATCGACGATACGAGCGATGATTTCTTTAATATCAAACGGTTGACGCTTATCAGTCGGAATAATGCCATATAGCTCCTTGGCATCATAACGCGGTGGTCGCGGGGTGATTTGATTGGAAATGACTTTCGCATCGCGGTTTAAATGTCCGACGATGTCGCGGGCAATGGATAACGCATGCGTATCGTTTTGCGCCAAATAGTCGACCACCCCTGACAGGCGCGTATGTACATCACCGCCGCCTAAATCCTCCGCGCTCACCTCTTCGCCCGTTGCCGCTTTGACCAGTGGCGGGCCACCTAAAAAGATGGTGCCTTGGTCTTTAACAATGATAGATTCATCACTCATCGCGGGTACATAAGCGCCGCCTGCAGTACAGCTCCCCATGACTACCGCGATTTGCGGAATACCTGCCGCGCTCAGATTGGCTTGATTGAAGAAGATACGCCCGAAGTCGTCTTTATCAGGGAACACCTCATCTTGATTGGGCAAATTAGCGCCGCCTGAAT
Source organism: Psychrobacter sp. 1U2 (assembly GCF_051847575.1). NCBI lineage: Bacteria > Pseudomonadati > Pseudomonadota > Gammaproteobacteria > Moraxellales > Moraxellaceae > Psychrobacter > Psychrobacter sp. 1U2. The sequence goes on along the minus strand of NZ_JBPYDC010000008.1, from coordinate 25,117 downwards.
CGACGAGATAAACACAAGGTAGATGATTCTGCTGTGCAATTTCTTGCGCGCGTAAATGTTTTTTTACCGTCATCGGATAATAAGTGCCGCCTTTCACGGTAGCGTCATTACAGACGATCATGCACTCAATACCATTAATACGGCCAATACCAGCAATGACTCCTGCTGCTGGAATATCTTCGCCATACATATCGTGCGCCGCCATCGGGGCGACTTCTAAAAACGGCGTGCCGACATCGAGCAGACGCTCTACGCGCTCGCGAGGCAGTAACTTACCGCGCGCTAGGTGCTTGGCCCTAGCTCGCTCTGAACCGCCTTGGGCAATTCTACTTAAATGCTGATACAAGTCATCGACGATAGCTTGCATTGCTCTACTGTTTTGCTGAAACTCAAAGGAGTTTGGGCTTAGTTTACTGTTAATAATAGCGCTCATGGTATTCCTTGTCATTTATCTTTTTACTTAGCAATTTATCTCAAAGCTCACTCTAACCACACTCAATCAAAGTTACACCAAACCTAACTCTTCTTTCATCTGCTCAATGATTTTATACTTTTGAATTTTACCCGTTATGGTCATCGGGTATTCACTGACAAAACGATAATAAGCTGGGATTTTATAATGGGCGATATTATCGCGGCAGAACTGTTCGACCTCCTCTTCACTCAAGCTATCTGGCTCTTTAGGGATAATCCACGCGGCCAACACTTCGCCATAGCGCTCATCAGGAATACCAACGATTTGTACATCGCGAATCTTGGGATGACGATAAAGATAGTTTTCAATCTCAACAGGATATATATTTTCGCCGCCGCGGATGACCATGTCTTTACTACGACCGACGACTTTGACATAGCCATCTTCATCCATCGTAGCTAAGTCACCGGTATGCATCCAGCCGTCTTGTATCGCCTCGCGGGTTTTAAAGCGGTCACCCCAGTAACCTTTCATCACCGAATAGCCTTTTGTGAGTAGCTCGCCTGTCGCGCCTATTGGCAGAATCTCGCCGGTTTCAGTATCGACAACTTTGACCTCAAGCGCAGGCTGTACCAGTCCTACGGTCGAGACTTGTTTCTCAAGTGGGGTATGCTCATTAGTTTGACAAGAGACGGGACTGGTCTCCGTCATACCGTAAGCAATGGTTACCTCTTTCATGTGCATCTTGTCAATGACGCGGCGCATGACTTCAATCGGACAGCTAGAGCCTGCCATAATGCCGGTACGTAAGCTCGATAAGTCAAAGCTATCAAAATCAGGATGATCAAGCTCAGCGATAAACATCGTTGGCACGCCATGCAGAGCGGTACAGCGCTCTTCTTGCACGGCTTGTAAGACACTAAGGGGCTCGAAACCATCGTTCGGATAAACGATACAGCCGCCGTGGGTCAAAATCGCTAAATTACCTAGCACCATACCAAAACAGTGGTAGAGCGGTACTGGAATGCATAGCCTATCCTCAAAGGTGAGGTTCATGGCCTCACCGATAAAGTAGCCATTATTTAAGATATTGCGATGGGTTAAAGTCGCGCCTTTAGGTGTCCCAGTGGTGCCGCTAGTAAACTGTACGTTGATAGCGTCGGTGTTCTTAAGCTGAGCTTGGCGCTCGGCAATACGGGGATCATTGGCATCGCCTTCCGCTATCCAATCCGAGAACTTTTGCATATAGCTAAAGTCTTCTTCATCCGCTGCACTATCAATCCAAATAATACGCTCAACCGTCGGTATCTCAACTAAATCGAGCTGATTAAAATTTTTGTGATAAATCTCAGGACAAAGCTCGCGAATCATCTGCGCATAATCGCTGCTTTTAAAGTGCCGCATGAGCACCAGAGCTGAGCAGCCTAATTTATTTAGGGCGTATTGCAGCTCAAAGGTACGATACGCCGGATTGATATTAACTAAGATGACGCCAACTTTAGCAGTAGCGAGCTGCATCAGTAACCACTCGCTGTTATTATGCGACCAGATACCGATACGATCACCAATCTCAAGCCCCATCTCGATAATGGCGCTGGCGAGTTTATTAACTTTTTGTTGCAGTTCTTTATAAGTCCAACGGATATTTTGATGGCGCACCACTAACGCTTCGCGCTCAGGATATTTAGTAACGATAGCATCAAAGAAATCGCCAATAGTGGCTTCTATGAGCGCTACATCGGGACCTTTATCATAACTTTGCATAAGAGGTGCATTAGCGGAGCGTGCGCCCATATTTATTTTTGGAATATTATTTAAAATATCGCTGGAGACAGTGTTGAGTGAGGGGGATTGAATCATAACGAGTCCTTTCGTTTTACTTTTTCGTTTTGCTTATTAAGCTTATAGATAGACCTATTGTGCTTTGTTTGTCCTTTATACTCACTCACTATAACGTCTGAAATGAAATTCTGTCAATCATATTGATACAAGATGTCTCATTCACATAATTAATAGCCGTTGCAATAAATAAATAGCCATAAAAAAGCCAATCTCCCATTTAAATAAAAGACTGGCAATTAAATTACTATACCTTTGAAGATAAAACGCTACCCATTAAGCCTTATCCGCTGGCTTTACTGGTACTTTTATAGACACCGTTGCTTTTACAGCTTTATCATCGGCAGAATCATCGTACAATTCCATCACTAGCTCATCGGTCGTTTCGGTTTTGACTTGCCAGTTACCAGCGGCCTGTGGCACACCGACCACCGTTACCGCAATCGCTTTATTCTTCAGACGGATCATAGGCGGTTTATGGTCGTAGCCGGCATGCTCATGACCTAAAATATCATCAGCGATAGTCGCAGCCTGCGCGCGTAGCGGCGCCACATAGCGACATGCCACCCCATCGATAGACATGCAGTCGCCAATTGCATAGACATTATCGGCGTTGGTGCGCAGGGTTGGCGCATCGACAACAATACCGGTGCGCGGATTAAACTCAATACCTGCCGCTGCTGGTAGCTTATCATCGACGACTAAGCCGGTACTGGCAATCACATGATCGACCGTTATGGTTTTAGACTCTTTAGATTCAGCTCCTTCGTTAAGCTCTAACGCTTCATAGCTGACTTCTAGTTTATCATCATCATTGCGTGCGACATTGGTCACTTTATAACCGCCCAAAAACTCAATACCTTGCGACTCAATTGCTTGGGCAATACGCGCAGTGGCTTTCGCCGGTAGCATTTGCGCAAGCGGTGCCTCATTAAGATCAATCAAAGTGATTTTGTGACCCGCTTTGAGCAAGTCTTCCGCGATCTCGGTACCGACCATCCCAGCGCCCACGATAGCCACATGCTGGCTGCCAGTTGCTAGCTTTTCTTGCAGCTGACCGAAGCGCTCAATGTGGTTGACGTGCCAGACTAAATCTTCCGGCAAGCTCTTGGGAAATATTGGATGCGCGCCCATCGCTAGTACGAGCTTATCGTAACTGATAGCCGCGTAATTGGTGTTGGCAGGATCTGAGCGATTTGCAGATATAAGCTGCAATTTTTGGCTTGCTGCATCGATATCACTGACCTGCGTCTGGGCTAATAAGGTGACGTTGGCTACTTTTGCAGCATCCGCCCCTGTCGCTCGCACTAAGTCTGCAGGCTTCTTATCTTGGCTAATGGCCATCGTCAGCATCGGCTTGTGATAGCGATCAGCGTTATCGGCTGTGATTAAGGTAATCGGTGTCTCTTTATCTTTACTACGAATGGCATCAATAACGTGCCAGCCTGCTAGGCCTGCACCAATGATAACTATGCCAGAATTTTTCGATGATTCATCAATGCTCATAAAGTCTCCAAGATAGTTTTTTATAATAAATATAAATAGGGTTTTGAGATGATGACCCCTATTGTAGCAGTAAAAAAGAAACGCTTGTAAACTGAGAATTTATAGTAAACCAGCTGGCATAAAAAAGCGCCTTATAAAAAGACGCATAAAGTTAAACGGTAAGGATTTCTGCTTAATGATTGCTTAATAATTGAGGGTTAGTGATTAAGAATCTTTGATAAAAATTGCTGAGCGCGATCACTTTTTGCGCCTTCAAAGAACTCATCTTTACTACAGTTCTCGACAATATAGCCTTCATCCATAAAGATAATGCGATTCGCTACTTGACTAGCAAAGCCCATCTCATGGGTTACGCACATCATCGTCATGCCCTCACGGGTCAGCTCTACCATCACATCGAGCACCTCTTGAATCATCTCAGGATCGAGCGCTGAGGTCGGCTCATCAAATAGCATCGCCACCGGATCCATCGCCAGCGCTCGTGCAATCGCTACCCGCTGCTGCTGACCACCGGACAGTTCTGCCGGATATTTTGGCGCTTGCGCGCTTAGTCCCACGCGGTCCAAGTAAGCCATGCCTTTTTGTTTCGCCTCAGACTCTTTACGGCCCAAAACTTTGACTTGTGCCACAGTTAAGTTATCAATGATCGTCAAGTGTGGAAATAGCTCAAAGTGCTGAAACACCATGCCCACGCGGCTACGCAGTTTAGGCAAGTTCGTTTTTGAATCGCCAACCGAGATCCCATTGACCATGATTTGCCCTTCTTGAAAGGGCTCAAGGCCGTTGACGGTTTTGATCAAGGTCGACTTACCGCTACCGGATGGACCACAAACCACCACTACATCGCCTTTATGGACGTGAGCGGTACAGTCCGTCAATACTTGAAAGTCGCCATACCACTTGCTGACGCTATCCATTTCAATGACTATCTCATCGCTAGCATGACCGTTATCTGTCACCAGTCCGCCAAAGTCATTTATAAATGTCTTAGCCTTATTCATCGTTGGCTCCTAGCCTTATGCTTAATAGTTTTGCAATGTATTTAAAATGAGTTATAGCGCTATATCAGCGAAGGTTTACGCTATTTTACTGCGCAAACCTTTGCTATCAATTTGTCAAATTAAACGCTAAAACCTGAGCTTTTTTTGCACGTGCTGTACGCCAATAGAAGCGGTCAAACTGATAATAAAATAAACGGCCCCTGCACCTAATATATAAGGGGTGAGTAACCCCATCAGCTCCCCGCGCACGTAAGCGGCACGGAAGAAGTCGGTCAAACCAATCGCAAAGACTAAAGTGGTATCTTGGAAGAGAATAATACACTGCTGTAGTATCAGCGGTAGCATCTTGCGAAAGGCTTGCGGCAAAATAACGAGGCGCATAGTCTGCCCATAAGTCATACCAAGCGCTCTTGCTGCATTGACCTGACCACTGCCGATGGATTGAATACCTGCCCGTACTACTTCTGAGAAGTAGGCGGCCTCAAACATCATAAAGGCGACGACACACGAGGCAAAAGCGGCGTTGAGTTGCAAGTATTTACCTGCCACCCAAAAATAAATCATCGGTACCGCGAAATAAAACCACAATAGTACCAGTAATAAGGGCACTGAACGAAAGTAGTTTACGTATAGCTTAGCCGGTATCTCTAAGGCTTTGATACCCGACAAGCGCATCAAGGCCAATATGGTGCCTAAGCTAATGCCGCCAAGAATCGCTAAAAACAGCACCTTTAAGGTGGTAATCATCCCGCCCATCAGGCCTGGGTATGCGGTCGCAAGTTCGGTCATCATATTCATTTCTGACTCCCTGCAATAAGCCCTGGCACGCGAAGTTTTCGCTCAATCAGACCCATAATGGCGATTAGCGATAGATTAAACACTAAATAGATAATCGTCGCATAAGTATAGATCTCAAGACTATTTTGGGTGTATTCGCTAATGGTCTTAGTCTGACTGATAAGCTCCATTACCCCAACGAGCGAGGCAACAGAGGCGTTTTTGAAGCAGTTAGTCAGCTCGGAGCTTAAGGGTGGCAAGATGATACGAAAGGCTTGCGGCAGTAGTACTTGCTTATAAGCCTGCGGTATCGTAAAGCCTAGCGCGTAAGCGGCATTAATCTGGCCTTGCGGCAAGGACTCAATACCCGTGCGCACTTGCTCAACGATACGCGCCGCGGTAAACAAACCAAGGCCGATACTGGCTGAGAGCATCGCTGAGGTATTAGGCGTGAGCTCCTTATACCACCACTCTTGTAGCGCCGGTGTCAGCCACCCTGGGGCAATATAGAACCAAAAAAACAATTGCACCAGTAGTGGAATGTTACGAAAAAAGGTCACGTAAGCGGTACCGATCGCCCGCGCAGGTTTGCTTGGCAAGGTACGCATAATACCGAAAATAGTACCAACGACCATCGCAATCGCCCAAGCGATACTACCGATTAGCAGCAACCAGCCAAGGCCTGTAATCATCCAATGGATATACAGCTCGCTACCGACACCAGTCTGCTCAAAGAGCACACCCCAGTTCCAGCTATAATTCATGCTTGTCTCTCCAAGCAGTGGTTAATAGGCTTAACCCTTAAAAGCTTCAATAATGAAGCTTTTAGGAGTACTCGCTAAATTGAGGAGTGAGGTTACTGTGCCATTGCCGTTTTTGGCTGAGCGCCATCATGAGGATCAGCAATCAGAGCTTTTAGGTTATCTGACATCTCAAAGTTCAAGTTGACGTTTTTTGGCGGAATTGGGTTTAAGAACCACTTATCATAGATGCTATTGATCTCACCTGAGGCAAAGACGTCAGTTAGGGCTTTATCGACCACGGCTTTGAACTCAGGATCGTCTTTACGTAACATACAGCCATAAATCTCAAAGGACTGTGGCTCGCCTACGATGACCCATTCGTCTGGGTTTTTGGCTTTGGCTTTTTCGCCAGCTAGTAGTACATCATCCATCATAAAGGCATCAGCACGGCCGTTCTCTAGCATTAAGAACGCCTCGCCATGATCTTTGGCGGAGATGACGTTGGTGTCCATCTGTTTTTCATCGATGTACTGGCGAATATAACGCTCTGAGGTAGTACCTGCGGTAGTGACTAACGTCTCACCTTCTAAGTCTGCAAAGTCATTAATACCTGAGTCTGTCGCGGTCAATAAGCGCGTGCCGATCTCAAAGAAACCGTTTGAGAAGCCCACTTGTTTTTGACGCTCTTCATTATTGGTCGTTGAGCCACACTCAAAGTCGACGGTACCGTTTTGTACCAACGGGATACGGGTTTGCGAGGTAATTAAGTTATAGCGAACATTTAAGTCCGGCATATTCAGCTCTTGCTTCACTGCATCTACAACTTTCATCTCAAGATCGTGCGCATAGCCCATAGGCTGATTCGGATCGTCAGCGATATATGAGAACGGAATAGAAGAGTCACGATAGCCGACAACGATAGTGCCTGAGTCTTTGATTTTTTGGAGGGTGCCATTGGCATTGCTAGAGGTTTCAGTGGTTGCGGCATCATCAGTTGCAGCGTCATCGGTAGCTGTTTGACTGCTATTGTTACAGCCGGCGAGGCCTAGTGCCATAAAGGCTGCTAACGTGAGCGGTTTGGTGAGTGCGTAAGCCATAAGATACATCCTTTTATCACATCATTATTAGTTTAAAAAATGCTGAATTAGTTATTACTAATAGGCATCCATGCAGTTACTTTTAGTTATCTTAATGCAACTTAATGTTACTGTACAACACTTTTAAGATTATTGCGCAGTTTTTTGGCCTATTGTCACTGTTTTTTGCGATAAGTGAGTGCACAGTTACGTATGAGCTTTTACCGCTAGCGTCTTTTTTATGATTGATAAATTCCAAATAAACCCCATAAAGCTAGCACTCTCTTAACTCGATAAGACAAAAATATATGACACAAGATACTTCAGCTATGCAGACAAATCACTTACAGCTCTCTGAAAAATCAAACGGTAATGATGTGCGTCAGCGCTTCTTTATCGAAGACTCGCCGGTGCGCGGTGATGTGGTGCGCCTGTCGCGTAGCTACGCTTCTACCATTGCCCAAAAACCTTATCCTGAAGCGATAAAACGCTTGCTGGGCGAGATGCTCACGGCAGCAAGTTTGCTGATAGGCACTGTCAAGATAGAGGGTCGTTTGTCTATCCAATTGCAGTCCTCAGACAGTGAAAGCTTACTGAACTGGGCGATGGCAGAGTGCGATCAAAATGGTATCATCCGAGCGCTTGCCAGCTGGAAAGCGGATAACGATGAGCAAATCGCGGCTTGGGATGACAAGACTGGCGCTAATGAGGCTTTTGCAGAATTAGGCGCGACTGGTCAAGGCGTATTATTTATCAATATTCAGCCCGATAATGGCGAGCCGTATCAAGGTATCGTTGAGCGTAGCCATGATAATTTAGCCGACTGTTTGGCCCATTATCAAAAGCAATCAGCCCAGATACCGACGCTGATTAACTTAGCATCAGATGGCTTACAAGCCGGCGGCGTACTGGTGCAGATGCTACCGCGTACCGTTGAAGAAACGCTTGAGGTTGAGCGTAATCAAGATGCCGGTATCGATGATGACTTATGGACGCGCTTGACGATGCTGACCAGCACAGTCAAAAGCGAAGAATTGACCACGCTTCAAGCCAATGAGATTATCTATCGCTTATATAATGAAGAAAACGTCGTTGCCCCTGAGCCTATCAGCTTAGAGTTTGGTTGTACTTGCTCACGTGAGAAATGCGAGACGGCGATTGCGCAAATCGGTGAAACCGAAGCGTTAGAGATCATTGAAGAGCAAAACGGCACTTTTGAGATGGATTGCGGCTTTTGTGGTGAGGTCTATAAATTTGACAAAGACGATGTGACGGCTATTTTTCCAGAGTAGTTTGACGTCTTATTATGCTAACTAAAAAACCCTTTAAACAAACGTTTAAAGGGTTTTTAATTTTTTAAACTTCAGTCTGTTAAAATTGCTAAAGCCCTCTTGCTTAAATCTCTTCAGCGACCAATCCTAAGCTGCGAGGATAAGAGTGAATACGGTCGCGACCAGCGTAATCGCTTTTGCCGTTATCAAGCAACCAAGCGACGACTTGCTCGCGCACTCGTCTGCTATGAATCAGACCCATATGGTTAACGCCATAAAAGATCGCTTTACGACCCTCTGGCACAAACAGATTATGCTCGCCATCATCCTCGCCCAATGCTGAAGCTACTGAGACTAGACTATCCCCGAGCAGGTTGGTTACTTTTGAGTCGTAATGCGTTTCTATCAAGGCGCTAGCGACAAAGTAGGTCTTAATACCGCTTGGTAGACGCGCAGGATGACGGAAGTCTTGCGGTACGACACCTCGCCCCTCTAAGGACTGCCAATCGGCATCACGAATACTACCATGGCGCAAATCAATGATACCTGCGCTACGCATATCACCTAGATGAGCAAGCGACCCCGCAAAAGGCAGCTTAGAGATAATATCTTGTACCAAAAACCCAATGCGCTCAAGGACAGCGCCATGATGCGGCGAGCCTAAAGTGATCAAGTTACCCACGCGCTTCATCCAATCTAGGCGATCTTGCTTGGCATAAAATAGCGCGCTACGAGCCACTAAACCGCCCATACTATGACCCACCAAATCAATTTGACTGATATTAGGATTATTATCCACTAAGTCTTGCAACAGTTTAGAGAGTTTGCGGCCACTACGGGAGATACGTCGCCCGGTATTATAATCCAAATAAAGCACCGTCGACTCAGGCTGACTGCGGCTAATCGCCTGTCCTAAGCTATTGTCCTCTGCTGGATGCCAACTTAAGTAACTTAAGCATAGACCATGACATAAGATGATAATCCGCCCCGATAGCTCTTCGCGTTGAGGGAGACCCTCTTTGTCGTATAGCGCCATAGGAATCGCAAGCGAGTTGTTATTATTGACTAAATGATCGCCCATCACCCCATTGAAGACATTGACGAGTTTTTTAAGTCCGTGTGGCAGCGGTTGAGAGCTAGTTTGCGTCGCCACGTTTTTGTACAGACGTAGCCCTGATGATAGATTATTGCCCACTAGCAACATAACGTGGCGTACGAGTCCGTAGACGCGTCCGGTAACGCCGCCATGCCATTTTTTTAGATGGTTTTCGTTGAAGCGCCCTATAGGACGTAGCATAATCTCGCGGTGCATAGACTCGACAATATCCGTCACTTCGACGACTCCCATCGTCGCAAGCTGCGCCAACCCTTCAAAAAAATCGCCCAAAGACAGGGGCTGGCTTTTGACGGTTTCATCAGCACCATCTGCTAATAGTCTGACCAACTCCTCCTCATCAAGCGCATCGAGCTGTGAGAGGTGCTCATACAAATCACCATGAATTGGCATATTAGACGTCTCTACAGGATGAGTCCCCGGCTGATAATGAATGACACCCTCATTACTAAAATTACTACCGTAGCTGTCATGGGTAGCATCGGGTAGGTCTGTAGAATAGATATTCGTAGTCATGGCGTCTTTGTAGCACTCATATAATAAAAGGTTTCTTAAAAAGAGAGCTTTCTATACTAGCGGTTAAATGCAACAAAGAGAAGAGAATGATTTGATATATAAGCAAATTTTGTGCTAAGAGGAGCAAGAGGATAAAGAAGTATAATAGTCGTCGCTAGACAGAGCTGAGGATAATAATGAAAGTGAAGCGGTTATCGTACTTGGCTCTGCCACTGCTTCTCCCCTAGCATCAATCTTAACTGATCACCTGCTTGTAGTATGCCCACCCCGCTTGGCGTACCGGTCATAATGACATCACCTGCCTGCAAGCTAAAAGCGTGGCTGATTTCGGCAAGCAGCTCATAGATAGGAAATAACATTAAGGCACTATCACCGTCTTGCTTAAGCTCATCGTTGATATAAAGCTGATAGGTAACTTGAGTAAAATCATTAAAGCTTTGCGGATCAAGCCAGTCAGCGAGTACACAAGCGCCATTGAAGCATTTAGCGCGTTCCCAAGGATGGCCACTAGCTTTGAGCTGGCTTTGTAATTCTCTTAAGGTTAAATCTAATCCTAAAGTGACGCCACCGATAGCTTGCTGTGCTTGCTCGGCAGTCGCATCGGACAAATCAGCCGCAAGCTGAATGCATAGCTCCGCTTCATAATGAGTATCACCATAAACACTAGGATCTGGCCGGATAATATCATTATGTATGGAAACGATAGAAGAAGCCGGTTTCATAAACAGTAGCGGTGAGCTTAGCACTGCATTACCGAGCTCATGCGCGTGAGCCGCGTAGTTGCGGCCGACGCAAACCACTTTGCCGATATCAGCTTGTACCTTATTATCAAGTTTCTTATCAGTAACTCTCAGCGCTTGGCTCATAACTCATCCTCGGCTCAATTATGGAATAGTATTGGTCATCACATCGGGCGGCACGTAACTGGCATGACGGTTCATTCTTTTCTCAAAACGTCCAAAGCTAAACAATATAACCCATGACAATAATAAATAGACAATACCCGCAGCAAAGAACAGCTCCATCAAGGTATAAGTCCGCGCACTAATAGTACGAGCCACGCCGGTGATATCCATCAGCGCAATGGTCGAGGCCAGCGCGCTGCCTTTAAGCATAAAGATAACTTCATTACTATAAGCAGGAATGACAATGCCAAAAGCACGTGGCAAAGTAATACGAGTAAGCTTCTGCCACGGTGACATACCGACGGCGTCGGCCGCCTCCAGCTCACCTACCGGAATAGCCTGAATAGCGCCGCGAATAATCTCTGCTAAATAAGCACTGGTATTGAGCGTAAAAGCGATAATCGCACACCAGTAAGCCTGACTCAGCACCGGCTCCCACAAGAACGACTCGCGTACCGCCTCGAACTGACCTAAGCCGTAGTAGATCAAGAATATCTGTACCAGCAGCGGCGTACCACGAAAAAAGAAAATATAGAGAAAGGGTAATATCTGTACCAGCCAGCTTTTAGACAGCCGCAGTAACGCCAAAATCAAACCAAAAAATAGCCCAATAATCCCTGAGATGACGACGAGCTGTACGGTCAGTACCGCTCCGCCTAGTAGATCCGGAAAGTACTCAAAAATGACCTGCCAATTCCAATCCATAACGTCTCTCCTCTACCCTAAAGTCGATGGCTGATGAGTGGATTGACGGCTGATTTTTTTGGCATAGCGCGCGGCTGGATTGGCGCGCCATTCCAGCCAAAGCATAAAGCCGGTAATAAGCATAGTAAGGCCTAAATAGATAATGGCGGCTGCCATATAAAAGGTAAAAGGTTGCTGAGTGGATTGCGCCGCGCGTGAAGATTGATACATAATATCTTTGAGACCAACGACCGATACCAGAGCGGTATCTTTGAGCAAGACTAAAAATAAATTACCAAGCCCTGGCAAGGCAATCTGCCACACTTGCGGCAAGGTAATCCGATAAAAGGTCTGAAAAGGACGCATCCCTATCGCTTGCGCGGCCTCTTTTTGTCCGACAGGGATCTCTTGAATGGACATCCGAAAGATTTCAGTGGCATAAGCACCAAAAGCGATAGATAAGGCCATCACCCCGCCCCAAAACGCGCTGATCTCCACATACTCAGTATAGCCGAACTTTTTGAGGATGCTCATGAGCAAAATAGAGCCACCATAATAGATGAATAGCACTAATAGTAACTCAGGAATACCACGCATCGTTGCGGTATAAACAGTGGCAAGCTTACGCAGTAGCCAGACGTTCGAGAGCTTAGCCGTTGCCCCAAGGAGCCCTAACAGCATTCCTATGATTAGGCTAGTCACGGCAAGCTTAATGGTGACGGTCGCGCCGCTTAATAGCAGGGCGCCAAATCCTTGTAAATCAAACACAGTTATTCACTCAGTCTCTATATGTTAGTCGCGTCACTCGCGTTTTTGCCAAGCCATCAGATAACGCTCGAGATGCCAGTTACTGTCCTGACGCTATCTAGAATAAAGCGATATTTATGGTCTGTAGCAACGAGAAGCGGTTTTGGAATATATAATAAATGACTATCAGTTGACTCAAAGATTCATTCACTGATGATTCAGATAAAAATAAGCGCTGATTTTATCATAACTGAGGCGCTCGATGTTAACGCTGATAGCAAATACCCAGTCAAAATAGAGAGTTAGCCATTATAAAACAGCGTCTCTTACTATAAGTTCGTCATGAGTGAAGAGCCATTATTACGAACACTGTTATTATCAATAAAAAGGGGCTCAATAAAAGCCATCTCAATAAAAAAGGATACCGCAAAGCTACGATATCCTTTTAAGCGCTTATTAGTCTTATAAAGCGCTTAGTTGCGCGCCTTTACCCTCACAATAAAAACATAAGCGTTTTATTTCGTCTCGCTAGGCGTGGGCACTGAAAAGTATTTTTCGTTAATAGCCGCATAAGTCCCATCTGCTTTTATAGCGGCCAATGAGTCATTAATTTTTGCTTGCAGCGGATCACCTGGACGTACCGCAATGGCAAAATTATCATCAATATCGATCTCATCGCCTTTTAGCGTATATTGGCTACCGGATGCTGAGCTGAGCCATTCGATAGCAGGCAGTTTATCAGAGATCATCGCCTCAACTCGCCCCGAACCTAAATCTAAAAAGGCGTTACTCAAAGTGTCATATAGCTGCATATTCGCTTCTGGATAAGCCTGCTCTAGCCACTGAGACGAAATCGTCGAGCGCTGTGCGGCGATGCTTTTAGATTTGATATCATCAGGATTACTGGGGTCAAAATCGCTACCCTCTTTTGCTAAAAATACTAAGGTATTACTAAAATAGGGGTCAGTAAAACTGACCTGCTCAGCGCGCTCTGGCGTAATCGACATAGCAGCGACAATAGCATCATATTTGCCCGCTTTGAGACCAGGGATAATACCATCCCAATCCTGCGCGATAATCTCACAGGTAACTTCCATATCGGCACACAAGGCATTGGCAATTTCGATATCAAAACCGCCAAGCGAGCCATCAGCGTTGGTATAGTTAAAAGGCGCATAAGCGCCTTCGGTACCGATACGCAAAACCTCACCCGTAGTGTCACTCGTGGCTGTATCATTAGCTTCGCTACTAGCATTACTGGTCTCTTGATTATTACTACAGCCTGCCAGCATCCCTAAGGTTACTGCCGCCAATAAGGTTTTGTGTAGCGTCTGGTTTGAGCCAAAAATACTAGGGTAATTTATCATCATCCTTGATTCCTTTGAATAAGTAAGTCGATACAAGCGCTATAAACAATAATGGCGCCCTACGCTATGAGAAGCATAAAGCGCCACTATAACCAGCTCAGCATAAAACCCTAGCGATATCAGATATCAGTGGCTAGGTTTTAATGACTAATGGTTTAATTACTAGCGGTTTCTGTCTGCTCTTCGGCGGCGATCGTTGCATTAGCATCGACATCAGCATTATCGCCTTCAACGACTATGACTTCTTTAACGCTGTCCGCTGCCGCTGCTTTATTCGCTGCTGCAGTAGAGCTTGTGCCAAAGTAGCTACCTGTGATCTGATCGTAAGTACCATTGGCCTTTAGCTCAGCCAAAGCGGTGTTGAATTTACCAACGAGAGGATCGCCTTTACGAAAGGCAATGCCCATCGAATCTTCATCGGTGCTAATCTCTTCGCCTTTGACTTCGTAGTCTTTACCGGCTTCGGTTTTTAGCCAGTCGATACCCGTGACTTTATCAGACATCATAGCGCGTACGCGACCTGAGGTCAGATCTAGATAAGCGTTATCTTGCGTATCATAAAGCTTGATATCCGCCTCCGGATGCTCATCTTGCAGATACTGTGAGGATACCGTGGAGCGCTGTGACGCGACTGGCTGACCATTTAAGTCAGCAACTGTAATATCATCGCCTTTTTTACCTATAAGAATGATACCGGTATGAAAATACGGGTCACTGAATTCAACCACTTCTTGACGCTCTGGGGTGATCGACATGCCCGCGATAATCGCATCGAACTTTTGCGCATTTAAGCCCGGAATCAAACCATCCCAGTCTTGGGAGATCAGCTCACACTCTGCCTGCATCTGCGCGCATAAAGCATCGACTAGCTCAATCTCATAGCCAATCAACTTACCATCAGCATCGGTGTAGCTAAAGGGCTTATAGCTAGATTCAGTAGCGATTTTTATGTTCATTGGCGTCTCGGTAGCTACGCCGTCATCTGCAACTTGGCTCTCTTCTGGCGCTGAGCTGTTACTACAAGCGGCAAGCATCAGCATAGCGGCGCTGAGCGGTGCTAACCAAAGTGCTTTGTTGGGCAAGATTGACTTGTTTTGAGAATATTTAGATAAGCTCATTATATTTTCCTCAGTTATCAGGCAGTAGATTATTGGTTAAAGTTTGCTTGTTCTAGACGAGCCAACTCACCGTTACTACGGATCTCGCTCAAAGCTTTATTAAAGTCGTCTCTCAAAGGATCGCCTTTACGAACTGCGATAGCGATGTTGTCATCGTTATCAATCTCCTCACCTACGATACCAAAACCTTCTGGATTGTCTTTTAACCAAGCTTTGGCTGAGACTTTTTCGGCCAATACGGCATCGCTACGACCAGACTTTAGGTCTAAATAAGCATTGTCATAATTATCATAAAGCTGCACAGTATTGCCGTCTTTACCTTCATAATTATCTTGTAGATAGACGCCAGGCGTAGTTGAGCGCTGACCACCTAAGTTCAGGTTACTGATAGCATTAGGATCAAAATCACCATCTGCCTCAGTCAGCCAAACCATCGTATTAGCGAAGTACGGCTCAGTGAAGTCTACTTTTTCCTGACGCTCTGGGGTAATAGACATACCAGCAACAACGGCGTCATACTTTTGTGCGAGTAAACCGGGAATAATCCCATCCCAGTCTTGCGCGACAATCTCACAGTCCGCTTGCATCTGCTCACACAAAGCGTTAGCAACATCGACATCATACCCTGCGATACTGCCATCAGCATTGGTATAGTTAAAAGGAGGATAAGCCCCTTCGGTAGCAATACGAATGGTTTTACCCGCGACATCGGCAGCAGGTGCATCAGCATTTGCATCCACCGTATCGTCGCTTGGCTGGCTACAGGCGCTCAATGCTAGCGCTGCGGTAATAGTCATCGATGACCACAATAGACGAGAATTCGACATCATATATTCCTTATTTTAATTTAATATCCCTATCTAATCACTTACTAAACAGTCGTAATAATGATAGATATTAGCAGCTTATAAACCCATCGATAATACCTGACAAAAATATCAAAAACAAACGTTTTAGATATTGACTGTTATTATTAAGTAACAAAGGGTTCTACTATTATCAGCTATAAATGAAAAGATACCGCTATAAAAACATATGACGGGATTTATCTCTTTATATAGGACTCATACCATGCGTAAGCGAAAAAGGGCTGCGTGACCTAGCTATAAAAAGAAGGAGGTTAATAACCTCGTACTGGTCTTAGAATAGCTCAACTGATGCAAACGGACTTATTAGTCGACTCGACAGCTGATAAGTACGAAACAGGGATTAGTTCTGGCGATGAGAGGCCATAAAGTCTCTAACGCGCGGCGAGTTTGGATTATCAAACACTTGCTCAGGCGTGCCCATCTCCTCGATAATCCCTTGATGCAAGAACACCACTTGGCTGGAGACATCACGAGCGAAGCGCATCTCGTGCGTGACGATCAGCATAGTACGGCCCTCTTCTGCTAAGTCTTGCATGACAGCGAGTACTTCATTGACCAGCTCAGGATCAAGTGCGGAGGTTGGCTCATCGAACAGAAGCACTCTTGGCTGCATAGCCAAAGCGCGAGCAATAGCTACGCGCTGGCGTTGACCGCCGGAGAGATTGGCAGGATAAGCGTCTTTTTTATCAGACAGCCCTACTTTGTTTAGGAGCTGTTCGGCTTCACTGATGGCTTGATCTTTTTTTATTTTTAGAACCTGAGTCGGTCCTTCGATGATATTTTGCAATATGGTTTTGTGCGGCCATAAATTGAAGTTTTGAAAGACAAAACCAACGCGCGCACGCAGATTCTCAAGCTGTCTATGATCTGCCGCTTGCATCTCGCCTGACTTATTGGCTTTTAGCATCAGCTCATCTTCGCCGATACTGATACGCCCCTTAGTTGGTTTTTCTAATAAGTTGATACAACGTAATAAGGTCGACTTTCCTGAGCCCGACGACCCCAAAATCGAGATCACGTCGCCATCATAGGCGGTGAGCGATACCCCTTTTAACACCTCTAATGAGCCGTAGCTTTTATGTAGATCTTGTATATCTAAAGCGATGGGGCGAGTCGAGTCTTTGGCAATATCAAGCATGGTTAAACAGGTTTCCGATTATTATGAATAAGGCGACACTTAAAGACCCTAGCAACTGATAATAACAACTGCTAGTAGTCACTGATAGTAGCAACTGACGATATACAGCTAAACAAGGCTCTCAAGCAGCTTACTGAAGTAAAAAGCAGCGTATTGTCGCTTATAATGCAGTAAAAAGGCAAATACTGTCTATTACTGGCCATTACTCCATAAATAAAGCCCAAATACCTACTGTAATTTGAGCTTCATTTTAACACTTTAAGCCACTTAGCGCTCCATTATCTGTCATGCTAACGACGCGGCGATACCTCTAACCCTTAATAAGTTGAGACATGCTCCTCAGACTCAGAACCATCGAGGACATCGGCGTCGTCTACTGTCGCTACAGCCACGTCATCATCAGCGCTCGCTACTGCGATATCATCACCGACCATAGGATCATCCGAGATATCAGCACTATTGACGCCTTCAGTCACTTGCGCGACATCATCAACGCCAGTAGCCTCTTGCTCCACTTGTGTTTGCGGATCGAGTGTTGGATCTTCTTCAGTAGTCGCCGCGCCTTTATCAGAGCAAGCGCTAAGCGTTAATGCCAAAGCGGCGGCGGCGCATAACCCTAGTTTATAAGTTGTATTTTTCATAATATCCTCGCTAATTTATTTTGAATAGTGTCACTCACAGCATGCTGTTATTACAAGGGCTGCATAAAATCATCCCAGTAGTACTGTATTTATTTTATTTTGGATTAACTATCAGTATTTAAATACCCTATAGTTAGTAGTTAACACTCAGTATAATCAGATCTGTCAGTGACTACTTTAGTAGTTGCAACACAGTTGTGTTAAAGACTCGTAAGGCAAAAACCTAAAGACTCCTTAATCTATATAAGAACGCTTAAAACGAAATTGCAAATGAGCGCTGTTCACAAATTCAACTTTACTCTAACCACAATCTGCTCTATGTTAAATAGCATAACGCTTTATCCTAAGTGAGAATACAAGTTAAGACACGTGTTAAAGCACTAGGTTTAGCCATTATTAACGATATTTTCTACCTCTTTTTAGTTAGACTTTGCCTATTTAGGCCTTTTTGCTCGTCTAAAGATTTATTCAAAATAACCATTTATCCGTAACCAAAAGGGAAACAATTTATGAGTCAAGCGAATACCTCAGATATAAAAGCTTATATGCAAACGGTCGGTAAGCAAGCGCGTGTCGCCTCTCGTGCGCTCGCGGCGGCCAATACTGGCGATAAGAACTCAGCACTTATGAGCATTCATGATGAGTTAGTCAACGCCAAAGCCGATATTTTAGCCGCGAACAAAATCGATATGGATAAAGGCCAGAGCAATGACTTGGAAGCTGCGCTGCTCGATCGCTTAGAGCTAAACGACGCACGCTTCGATGGTATGCTACAAGGTCTCAAGGACGTCGCAGCCTTGCCTGATCCAATCGGTGAAGTCACGGATATGACCTTTCGCCCCTCCGGCATCCACCTAGGCAAAATGCGCGTGCCGTTAGGCGTCGTAGGTATGATTTATGAGTCGCGTCCTAACGTAACTTTGGAAGCCGCCTCACTAGCACTCAAATCAGGCAACGCTATTATCTTGCGCGGTGGTTCTGAGGCTTTTGAGTCCAATCAAGCCATTGCTCAATGTATCCATAAAGGCTTGAGTGCAGCCGGTCTCTCTGAGCATAGCGTGCAAGTGCTTGAGACCACTGATCGCGCGGCTGTCGGTGAGCTGATTACTATGACCGATTACGTTGATGTCATCGTGCCACGCGGCGGTAAAGGCCTAATCGCTCGTATCAGTGAAGACGCTAAAGTACCCGTCATCAAGCATTTAGATGGTAATTGTCATACTTACATCGATAGTGATGCACAGACTGAGACGGCTATCGAAGTCAGCGTTAATGCCAAGACCCATCGCTATGGCACTTGTAATACGATGGAGACGCTCTTAGTCGATAAGGCTGTCGCCGCTGAGATGCTACCGCAAATTGCGGAAGCTATCGTCAAAGCCGATGACGCGATGCAGCTGCGCCTCGATGAGCAAGCGCAAAGTATATTAAAAGATAATGCTAAGCTTGACGGTCATCTCTCAGCAGCGACTGAGGAGGATTGGGATACCGAATATCTTGCGCCTATCTTAGCGGTTAAAGTCATCGACGGACTTGACGCGGCGATTGAGCATATCAATACTCACGGCAGCCATCATACTGATGTCATTATCACTGATAATTATAGTAAGTCGCAGCGATTTATTCGCGAAGTCGACTCCGCTAGCGTGATGATTAACGCCTCTAGCCGCTTTGCTGATGGCTTTGAGTATGGCCTCGGCGCTGAGATTGGTATCTCAACCGATAAAATTCACGCTCGTGGCCCGGTCGGGTTAGAAGGTCTGACCTCGCAAAAGTGGATCGTCTACGGTCATGGTGAGACGCGCGCGTGATGGTTATTTACTAAGTCTATATACTTATGAGCTATCAAAACGTCAGCTAAATTGCTGGCGTTTTTTATATTTATTAACAGACAAGACTTTTAAAGAGTGATAACTTTACTGCGATTATAGCCAGTACTCTACTCAAAAAAATAACAGGTTACGCTATGATGGTTTTTTTGGTTATTATTGTCGTTTCAGCCGCTCTAATTATTGGGGCATTATGGGGAATTTATGGCAAGCTTCCTAACTGGTTACAAGGCAACCTGCTAGCTATTGCTGGCGGCGCTTTGATGTTAGCCGTAGTACTACAAATGCTGCAGCCTGCCGTAACTCACAGTGGGCTTGTGGCGACTATCGGCTTTACGCTCTTAGGAGCTGGGGTATTTACTAGCATAGACTATCTAATAGACGAAAAGCTGCAAAGTAGTGGCGGTGGCGGTTTACTTGCTGCTGTCACTTTAGATGGTATACCGGAGAACTTAGCACTAGGAGTGTCATTAATCAGTGGCAATGTCACGCAAGTCGCGGCGCTTGCTGGCTCGATTTTGCTATCCAACTTGCCAGAAGCTGCTGGCGGTGCCAAGCAAATGAAGGAAGCCGGGTCTAATAACAAGAAAATACTGCTCATCTGGACAGGCGCTGCAATCTTACTGTCGTTAGCGGCTATCATTGGCAATATATTATTGCGTGACGTGCCAAAATCGACGATAAGCCTAATAGATTGTTTTGCTGCTGGCGCTGTGATTGCCTCACTGGCGACCGAAATCTTTCCAGATGCCTTCAAAAAGGGCAATCATTGGGCTGGGATCAGTACGGCTATTGGGTTGATTTTAGCTCTAGGGTTGGATCAATTAGGAGGTTAATAAAAGATTGATTGGGCGATAATCTATCTGCTTACGATGCAAATTATGATTAATTTTGCTAAGATTGGTCGTTAGTTGAACACTTATCATGCTACTTAAAGTATAATCCGAAAATGACGTCAGCCTAATCGCTGGCGTTTTTTATTATTTGAATTGATAGCTTTTAGATTAAAAATGATTGCACATACTTATAAAGAGTTTGGCAAACCGCAGCTATGGATTATGCTGCTATAGTTAATTCACTTTAAAAACGATACAGTATGGTTGGGATGCTTACTTTTACAATCTAAGTTACACAGCATCGAAAGACAACAGCACGCAAGGAAAATTTATACCAACTGCACGATGACATTAGCGTATCGCTTTTATTTCAAACTGACTATACATAAAGACTGATAACGGCAGTAACAGATATATCAAAAGGATAAAGTGTTGCTTTATTATCAATCAGTCCTATTATTGAGTTTACAACCGAAGTTTATGAGAAGGATTCACTTATGGAAATGACATTAAACGGTTATTACACCTTGATATTGGCAACATTAGTGCTATTACTTGGGCGTTTCTTAATCAAAAAAATCAAGGTGTTAGAGGATTTTAATATTCCAGAACCTGTGGTTGGTGGCTTGGTCGCCGCAATGATTGTTTATGCACTCAATCTGATTTGGGGCTATAGCTTCAACTTCCATCAAGGGTTGCAAACTGCAACGATGCTGATGTTCTTTGCTTCTATTGGTCTTAGTGCCGATTTTGGCAGACTAAAAGCCGGCGGCTCGCCATTATTTATCTTTACGGTTGTGGTATCGGTATTTATTATCTTGCAAGATATCGTTGGTGTCGCAATGGCCAGTGCGCTAGGACTCGATCCGCTGCTTGGCTTAGTGACAGGCTCTATCGCTTTGACCGGTGGGCATGGTACCGCAGGCGCATGGGGGGTAGTATTAGAAGAAGAGTATGGCGTCGTCGGTGCTACTACTTTAGGTATCGCGGTTGCCACTTATGGCTTAGTGGCAGGTGGCCTCATCGGTGGGCCTGTCGCTCGTAAGCTCATTCGCAGGCTAGGTATTGCTCCTACTCAAGCTGATCCCAATCCTAGTGATATCGAAAAGGTAGCTGGTTCACAGTCGCTATATAGTACCAAACACGATGAGGATGAGATTCTTAGCAGCAAAGAAATCTTTGAAAAACCTGATCATATCCGTCTTATTACCGCCTCTTCCACTATTGAATCGTTAGCGCTATTTGCTGCGGCTTTGGCTTTTGCCGATATTATGACTACCGTGGCCGAAGGTACTTGGTTTCAGCTGCCTACCTTCGTTTGGGCGCTGGCCGCTGGTGTGATCATTCGTAACTCACTTACTATCGTCTTTAATTTCGATATGTTCGACCGGGCGATTGATGTCATCGGTAACGCCTCTTTGAGTCTATTCTTAGCTATGGCGCTACTCTCCTTGAAGCTTTGGCAATTGACTGATTTGGCGGGGCCTGTACTGATTATTCTGTTAGTACAAACGCTGATTATGGTAATTTACGTCTATCTTGTGACCTTTAGAGTTATGGGTAAAGATTATGATGCCGCTGTACTCTCTGCCGGTCACTGCGGTTTCGGTATGGGCGCGACCCCAACGGCGATTGCCAATATGCAGGCGGTGACCGATCGCTACTTGGCTTCGCCAAAAGCTTTTTTAATCGTGCCGATGGTTGGTGCTTTCTTTGTCGATATTGTTAACGCCACGATACTGCAAATATTTACTCAGCTACCCTTTATGTAGGCTTTTGAGTAAAAATTGAAATAGGTAGAGTTAGAGTAGCCCCGATTATATTTTGTATAATTGGGGCTTTTATTTAGGCGTGGCAAAGGCTCTTTTATGTTTGGTATTATTGATCTTAGTGCTTATATTATTGGCTCCATCCTTATTATTTTGCTGCCTGGTCCCAACAGTTTATATTGTCTATCCGTATCAGCGGCTCATGGGGTACGTAAGGGCTACCATACAGTTGCGGGGATATTTTTAGGCGATAGTATTTTGATGTTAGTAACTGTTTTGGGAGTCGGCAGCTTACTTAAGCTCTATCCTCTTTTATTCACGGCTATTAAACTCATAGGCGGCTTGTATTTACTCTATTTAGGTATAAAGCTGCTCATGGGAGCCTATCAAACCTTTCGTCATCGCGCACTGTTAATGGACGCTAAGCCCAAACTGGTAGCCGCGCCCATTCATCAAAACTTTTTTAATCGTGCGCTATTGCTGAGCCTAACTAATCCAAAAGCTATTTTATTTTTCTTATCTTTCTTTGTGCAGTTCGTTGAGCCCACCTACCCTCATCCTTTCGTCTCCTTTTTTATATTGGCCATCATTCTGCAAATCATTAGTTTTAGCTATCTAAGCATCATGGTGTTTTCGGGTAAGACGCTATCTCGTAAATTTAGTCAGTCGCCGTTACTTATTATGGTCAGCATGAGTTTGACTGGGTTGTTGTTTGTCGGATTCGCTATGAATTTGTGGTTAGCGCAGTTAAGCTAAACTGATTTAGTTTGATAAATGATGTAGGCTGCTACATTGGCCGAATCTATATCGTTATCTAGTAGTGAGAGGATAATATGAGTAAGCAAAAGCTTATTACCCTATCGAAGGAAGAGGAAGAAGTACTGTTAGATCGCCTAAGAGAGTATATGAGTGAAGAGTTTGATTTGGATATCGGCAATTTGCCTGCCAAATTTTTATTTGATTTTATGGTTGATTTAATAGGCCCTGAGATATATAACCAAGCGATCGACGATGCTGAGCCTTGGTTGTATGATAGGTTTGTTGGGATTTTGGAAGATAGTCATGCTTTAAAGAAGGATTAGTGACTATGCTGGTATGCTGGGCTAAAGCGTCAACCTACAACAGACTTTCTATCTTATATTACAATCAAAAAAACCGCCTAACTTGAAATGACCCCCATAAGTTGGACACAACTTTTGGGGGTTATTTTATGAAGTACGACATTGAACCGCCCCGGGATTGTCGGAGACTCAACATTCTGAGAGAATACGACAATGAAAACACGAAACTATACCCCTGAAATAAAAGAGCGCGCCGTCCGTATGCTAATTGAAGCTAAAGACGATTACCCATCCACCTGGTCAGCCATCAAAGCCATAGCGCCAAAGATAGGTTGCACGCCTGAGACTCTACGATCATGGCATAAAAAGCACATTGATAAAACCATTCCTGCAAACATTCAAGCTCAAAGCCAAGCCGAGCGTATCAAAGAGCTTGAACGTGAGAACAGAGAGTTAAAGCAAGCCAATGAGATTATAAAGAAAGCTGCTGCTTTTTTCGCCCAGGCGGAGCTCGACCGCAAACCCAAGTAATGGTTGATTTTATAGATGACCACAAACAACAATATGGAGTCGAGCCAATCTGTAGAGTACTACCGATTGCTCCATCCACATACTATCGTGCTAAAGAGCTAGAAGAAAATCCTGAAAAACGTTCACAGCGTAGTCAGCATGATGACTTCTATCTTAATGAGATTAAACGTATTTGGAAGGACAGTAAATGCCGTTATGGTGCTCGTAAAGTCTGGAAACAGTTGAAATCTGAAGGTGTACATCCTGCACGTTGCACTGTAGAGCGGTTAATGCGTCAGCATGGTATGCAGGGTATTTGGCGAGGTAAGGGTAAGGTAACCACTAAGTCTCGTGATGATCAAAAGCGTGCTGTTGATTTAGTTAATCGTAACTTTAATGCCCATCGCCCTAACCAGCTATGGGTTGCTGACTTTACTTATGTTAAAACATTGAGTGGTTGGGTCTATACTGCCTTTATTATTGATGTGTTTGCTCGCGCTATCGTTGGTTGGAAAGTATCAGATCGTATGAAAACGGATATGGTGATGGCAGCGTTAAATCAAGCCATTGCAGACAGAAATAACCCAAAAGATGTGATTCATCATAGTGATCGCGGCGTTCAGTACTTATCCATTCGCTATACTGATAAGATGGCTGATTCTGGCGTTATTGCATCTGTTGGTACTACCGGTAATTCATACGATAATGCATTGGCTGAAACGGTTAACGGGCTTTATAAAACAGAGGTGATTGAATATTTAAAACCGCAGTGGCACGGTGTAAGTGATGTTGAATTAGCAACCCTTGAATGGGTCGATTGGTTTAACAAAACACGTTTGCATAGTACGATTGGTTATGTGTCGCCTTTTGAGTTTGAGAGACGATACTATGATAGTCTTACTGAGTCAGACAAAGTTGCCTGACTCAAGTAATTCACTCTCCGATATAGTCGGGGCGGTTCACATAGACTTTAAGATAAGGGTAATAGCTTATTATCAGCAAGGACATTCTGCTTTTGCTACTGCAAAGCACTTTAATGTTGATGATTCAGATGTTCTGAAGTGGGTTAATCAGTACTTGAAAGGCGGTATACTTGCCATCAAACCTAAAACTAACAAAGCCATTTACAGTCGTGAGTTTAAGCTACACGTGCTGAGCACCATAGCAGATGAAAGTTTAAGTCAATCACAAGCCGCTTTGAAGTTTAACATCAGCTCACCGTCTTTGATTAGTGTCTGGCGCACAGCTTATACTCATCATGGTATGCTCGGCATAACTGCCAAAGCCAAAGGACGACCCACTGTGAAACACCCTTACCTTACTGACAAGCCTGACCACGAAAAGAGTATAGAAGAGATCAAACGTGAGAACGAGTACCTACGTGC